>JAHIUV010000017.1 GCA_018817035.1 Candidatus Omnitrophota bacterium
ACAAACTCTGCTGACTTTGAAACTTCTCGACTTCGCCCCTGACAATATTGTTCGAGCTTGTCGAGAACATAAAGCTTGGGGCTACGCTCGAAGAATATTGTTTGAAACATTCAAAAGTCAGTAAACTATTTTACAGTATCATATGTTTTAAAAAGACAAACCCGCATTGGAATTTAGTTCCAATGCGGGTTTGGAATGGCTATTATACGTTTGAAGCAAGAGACCTTATTATAGCCTTATCGATTATATGGCTATTCAATGAGCCAAGATCTATAACATCATTATATATCATCAGCTGATCTTTTAAAACATCCGTCTGGTCCTTTGACAGATTGAGAATTCGGGCTTTGTCCAGTTCCTTGTATTTATTGACCCATTCTCCGTTCAAGGCCTTTACATTGACTCCTTTAATGTCCTTAACTGCCACATACTCTTTTTCATCCATCGCGACAATAACAACCGCTGATTCAGGAGTTGTTTTTTTAGCTATTACACCTCTATCCTGTATCACTTTTGACGCTGCTATTACAATTATCTTGCTCATTATACGTTTTTTTGCCTTTTCTATCTCTCTATATTCATTCCTTCCAAAAGCAATCTCTGATTGGATAGCTTTGTCTATAACTTTAAGCGCATCACCATATTTGCCTTCGCTAAAAGCCTTATTTACCTCGTCTATCAGGCTTTCATTGGAGGCATTATTTGGCTTAATCTTATCTTTGCTTAAATAAGATTCTACTTCGCCAAAGAAATCAGCCAGATCACCCTCTGCTTCTTTTATAGTAGAATCGAAAGTTATAAGCGTGACTTTTCTTCCCTGTTTAACTATAGAATTAACAGTCCCTATTGTCTGGGCTTTTATTAAATTATCATCGTACTCTAACGCTTCCGGCTGCTCCACCTGAAGAGGCATGAAATAAGTAGATAGCCACATATCTTTTCCTGCCTCTATGTTCTGGTGATAAGAGTGGTTCTTGTCAGGTCCTTCTCCGAGCTTGGAAGCCATCTTTAAACCATCGGTAAAGATATTTTTCCTGGCTTTTTTAAGGATTGTCTCCATATTTCCGGTCATTTTTCCGTAACTTGATATTTCCATTGCCTCAAACCCGGGTTTTCCCTTTAATATATTTATTACCGCGGCATAAACTGCCGGAGCGTCATCCATAGCAACCCCAAGAGATTCTACTTCTTTACTTATCTCATCTTCGGTTATAGCCCCTACTTTCATAAGCCTGTCATAATACAGGTTCAACTTGCCGTAGGAAACTTTCTTCCATGATTCAGGGACATTGACTTTCTCGCCTGGTTTTAAAGCGGCCATTACCTCTCTTGTAGCGTCTTTATAGCCTTCCACAGCCGGCTGGTCCACAAAGCAAATATCCCATAGATAAGCGACTGTGGCCACTGTCCTCGCAAAACCCAGCATTAAACCACCTATCGAGTCTATACTATCTACATCAATATCAAATACAGGATAATTATTATTTTTAAGGTAATCGGTGAATTCCTTGTTAGTCTCTTTTCCGGCTATGTTTATCCTTAAAAATACCCTGTCGTTCTCATTAACATTTTTAAGAGAATCTTTGGAAATATCTTCGCCGTAAAATGCCGTTACGCCTTTACCATCTTTTCCAAGGGATTCTTCGATAATCTGCTCTGACCACATAGGAAAATCCTTTAATTCCTCAGGAGCCATATAAGTCACTTTATCTTTATCCTTTAAAGCCATATCATAAAGATAGGCTCCTAACTTAATAAAATCATCTTTGTTTATATCGCCTATCTCGTTCATCTTCAAAGCTATTTCAAGAACGTCTTTTACTTTATCGGGCGCTACAAGGGCCAAAGGCAGTAGGAATATGTTTGTAGTTGGGGATGTAAACCTGCCCCCTATATCACTCCTGCCGTTCAACTGTATCTCCCTTTGAGTATAATCTCCTGTGTCCATGGGAGAGCCTTTATCTGTTATAACCCGCATATGGTCATTAATATTGATCCCTTCCTGAGCGAATAATTCCTCAGAATATTCTTTGTGCGAAACTGTTTCCTTGGTGGTCCCTGATTTACTTATAGGTATAACCAGAGTTTCCGCGAGAGCGTTCTGTAAAGAACCAGCGTCTTTAGATATCTCATTCTCAAGGATATGTTTTATCACAGCAGGGTCTGTTGTCCTTAAGCTGTAGATCTTTATATCCTTTTCGCCAAATGTTGTCTTGACTGTCTGTACGCTCAATCCTGAGCCACCCATTCCGCAGAAAATTACATACTTATATTTAGATCTGATGTATTCCGCATCTTTAAGGACTTGATCTATCTTATCAGGATTATTAAGCAGCCATTTCAGGTTTTCCGGTGTCCAGCCAAGGCGATTTACTTTTGATCCGTCTTTTTTGGTTTCAAAGCCTATCTTAGCTATTTTAGAAGCATTTAACGCTTCTGCTTCTTCAAAAGACTTGCCATATAATCTAGCCATTTGACCTATCATATCTTCAGATTGCAATTTAGATAACATGCCTTCTCTCCTGTTTTTGTCAGTGATACTCATATTCGACGCGAGTTTTCCTCTGGGATCGTCCTTTTTCTTATTAACACCTTTAAGATACACCTGATGATCATTGGGCATCTCTGCAATGCTTACTATTATATTTCCTTTTTCTATTTCTTCCAGTAATTTCTTGTTTATCATACGGCCTTGCCCGTTTCCAAAAACAAAAGGCAGTATCTTGCTTGCTCCGGCAATAGAAGTATAATGCTCAACAATATGTGACGCTTCCGTCGGATCGCCAATAACTTGCGCATATTGCTCAATATCCTTGTTTGTCGGTTTGTATTTCGAAGCCATTGTTCTAGTGCTCTCATTATTAAGCTGTTTCCTTATACTCTCTATGTCCTTGCTTAAATCCGTAACGATCAAACCTACGCCTTCTTCCTCTTTTAATCTTTGCTCTACTTCTGTCATTTTCGCTACAAGGCTTTCAAGGGTATTCCCTTCAAATAAAAGCTGCAACTGCTCGCCTGTATTCGACCACCTTATAAGTATAGAATCTCCGTTCTTAAGTTGTGCTTTATAACCAGCCACTGTTATAAAACCATCTTCTGCAGGCTGTAAAAGCATATTCCCTTCTTTAACAGGTTCGGCAAATGTTATTTCTTTCAGGTCAGCGCTATACTTATCTTTCAACCATTTCCCAAGCCTATGAGCTGTCTCTATCTTTATAGAATTAGGTATAAAAAGCCTGAGCTCTGAACTCGTAAAAGTACCCGGAAAAGAATCATAAATATCTACAAGCGTATATTCTTCTTTATCGCCCATATCCGCGTATTTAGCTTCTATTCCTGCGGCTGTTTCCCTTATATTTATTTCCGCTACCAGGGCTGCCATGCCGCAATCACAAGGCCTCTCAAGATTCCCGGGAGCCGCATGGAAAAAATTATGCCCTGAAGCTTCCGCCGTATAATAAGTCTGGGCTAAATGAAGGAAATCTTCCGTAAACTGTCCGTCATTTTTAAGCTCAGGAGTATTTTCTATGTATTCTCTCATTTTTGCTATGCGCCATTCCACAAAACTTAACTGAGGAGGATACCCTGTATTGATATAGACAGCCTTTATTACATCCTGCCGTAATCCATATTTATTTTTTATGATGTCATTAGTTCTTTTTAAAACCTTCTCGAGTTTACTGTTAGCCCTTACGTCGCATGCCAACCATATAGGTTCACCGCCTGATTTTACTATCTTTGCTATAGCATCCATATTTTGCGGATCGAGCAAAAATCTTTGATAGTAAGGTATGGTCATCTCAAATGCTTCTATCGCTTCTCCGTTTTCTTTAACAGCTCCGAACCTATCGGCGTCACCGTCATATACTCCTCCGAATACCTTTGGCATATCGCCTTCTAAATTATCGTTTACAAGCTTAACCAGTTGGACGCATGCCTGCATCGCTTCTTTTTTAGATGGATCCCATATACCTCTTCTCATATAAGGGTCGGAATGCGCATTAAGCATTAAAACTATTTGTTTATTCCCATCGTGCCATTTTTGCTTCAAAATAGAAAGTATTACATCCTTTTTCTCGGCTATCAAGGAAGCCATATCTGCTTCAGGAACACCTTTTACGCCAAGGACTTCATCCATGTCCACTACTTCAAAACCTCTTTTTTTGAAAAATTTATAATTCTGTTCTCCGGCATTTCCGGCTCTTGTGTCCAGAACTATTATTTCAGGTTTATCCATAGAAGGAAGCGTTTTGTCATACATTTCTATGATCGAATCCAAAACACCTGTTACTTCATTCACGCTGCCTATTTTTCTATTCTTGGCTTTAGCTAAAATCGCCATTCTATCCTGCCATAAATCAGAAAGATCTTCCGCGTACAACGGATCTACCTTTCCTTTTCCAAAATCAACCTTCATCTTTACACCGTTTTTCTGAAAAACACCGTGGCTGCCTGATACTTGAAGCTGAAATTTATGGCCTCTTGGGTTCTCAGCTGAGTATACATTATGAGCACCTGTCGTAAGAGCATCTTCAGAAAAATCAGCATTTACGCCTCGGAAGCCGCGCCAAGAGCAAGGCAATATCTTAATATAGGCGTATGAAGCCTGCCATCTCCTGTAACCAGACCTTTTTCTCCCTGCCTTGCATATGCTAATCCTATTAATTTACCGACAGCATAAAAATTTTCAGGAGTTATGTTGACTTCCCCTCCGTTTACTTCCATCGCATTACCTCTTATATCATAACCAAATCCAAAACCAAAAAGGTCTTCGGGTAATTGTTCAATTGTCTTATTTACATTAGATTCAAAATACTGCATTAACTCCGACTTATCCAGATTTTTTAAAGCTGAATAAGCCGCATTATCGCCTTTTACGGAATCATCAAGATAATTGCCTATCAAAGCCGCGTTCGAAGCCAGCTTGTTTTTGTTATCGGTTTTTTTAGCTATTTCTTTATCTATAGGTTCTCCTATGATATCCCTTGTTTTTATTGCTTCGGGAACAGCATCCGCAAATTTTCTGGCGTTTGCCGCGCTTATGAAATCTTCGGATAACGGATTGTCGTTTACTATATAGTTGGATATTGCTTCTCTTGAATCTTGCAAAGAAATGTTATCATAGTCAACCTTGCTCTTTAAAGGAGCGAAGCGTACCTTTTTTTTATCCGTAGAAGTACCATCGTCTATATCCGGAACAGAAAGGTTCCTTGCTGTTCCTAATGTATTGCCATTTTGTATTTCCCATAGGCGTGTTTCGAAAGTTACGGTAAGTATATAAGGTTCACCTTCCCTGCTTGCAAATTTATAAGTAGGGCTTAATCCGAAATTCCTTCTGCCTTTTGCGGCTATTTCAGAATAATCTTTTTCTGTCAGATTTAAGACCTTGGTTTTATCTTTAAGGCGTTCATCATCGTAAGCATTAGCAAAAGCATCGGGAAATTTTATAAATAACGTAGCGTCATTGTTAGCCTCAGGATTATCACCTTTAGGATTATTTAAAACTTCATCAGATTCCCTGTCAAAATTATATTTTTTGGCAGAAGCTTTATACACATCATCTTCCATCTGTCTCGCGTTGCCTTTAAATTCCGTAAAACCTCCTCCTTTTCCTGCAGGGCCTTTTACTTTTTTAGAGCCTGCCAGTACCATATTAAGATCTTTGTCTATCATATTCGCGAAGATCAACAACCAGTTCTCATCCACAAAAGCCATGTTATCTACATTGTGGGTATAGTAATATTCTATGTTATTCTCCATGAAATCCGCAAACAACGGTTTTTCCATGTCTGCCGCTGTCTCAAAAAACGCGTGCGCAGCCTCTCCATGTCCTTCAGGAGCTATTACATCAGTCAATATTTCGCCTCCATGTTTTTCCGCAAACTTGAAGGCCTTTTTATAAGCTTCCTGATCAAATACCATTTTACCGTCTTTTTCAAACTCAAATTTATTACTATTGACAGCTACGTCTTCAGCAGTAGCCGCTATCCTGTAACCCAGCCTCTGGTAATAAAATGTTATATCTTCGGGTTTTACGCTATGGATGCCTTCTTTATTTGCTCTTCTTATCTCTCTTATAAAATCAGGCTGATATTCTTCATTAGTCAAAGGCGCTGGAACAAAAGGCATACCTAAGCCCAGTTTCTCAAAAGCATTATTCATCTTCTCACAGTTAATTAGATACAGATCCAGAAAAGTCATCCAACGGCCATTTACTTTTGCCGCGGGAAGAAGAGCCTTGGCATCCGGTAACTCTTTTATGTTTCTGCCGAATCTCTCAGGATCTTCTTTCTGCGCTTGTTCCAGAACAGAAGGGAGATTATTTCCTATTCTCATCCTGGACGCACTTCCGGCTAACATAATGCCTATACCTATTTTTCCATTCCTTGCTTTTAAATCACGGAAATACGAAACGACCTTCTCTATAAGAACCTGACGTTCTGTTTTGGTTAAGTTAGTTATGTCTATATGCGGATCACTTGATATATCCGAGATCCTGATCATTTTATCAAGAGGATGAGTAGGGGTTTCTATTGTGCCAGCCAGATAATCTGCTCTTAAGTCTTTATATTCGTTTAACAAATTTTTCCCTCTTTCTAAGCCTTTTATAACAGTCTTATTCCCTGCCATAGGTATTCTTAGTTTATCAGGATATGCGTATGAATTTGTTGAGACAAATGCTATAGAAAGGATAATTGACAAGACCTTGTGAAACATATTGGTTTTGAAAAACATTAACTACCTCCTCATTTATAGCTACATAGTTTATAAATAGATTTACAAACTATGGTAAGAATACCATAAAAATACTTGCCTGTCAATAGTATTTTTTATTTTTTTGGCCTTTGATTTGTAGCATGAAAAGTTAATTTTAGGCAGGGATTTTATTCACTATCTCTTCTTTTTTCGCTTCTATGACCTCACCTGTGCGCCGGTTTTTTATCTCAACTATACCTTTTTTAAGTCCTCTCTCTCCCACGACAACCACGTAAGGTATACCTATTAATTCAGCGTCGTTAAATTTTACTCCGGCGCTCTCGTCCCTGTTGTCCAGTAAAACTTCTACACCTTTTTCGGATAAATCTTTGTATATTTTGTCCGCAGTTTCGCAGACAATGTCTTTGGTATAGTTTAGAGGCACTATCATAACCTTGAAAGGCGCCAGCGCCTCGGGCCATATTATACCTTTGTCATCATTATGCAGTTCTATCGCGGTTGCCACTATCCTGTTAACACCTATGCCGTAACAGCCCATTACAAGAGGCTTGAGGGTGCTGTCTTCATCAAGGAATTCGGCTTTCATTGCCTTTGAGTATTTAAGTCCCAGTTTGAATACATGTCCCATTTCTATCGCACGCTCTATTTTTATAGGCTTATAGCATTTTGGACATTTGTCTTTATCTGTGATCATTCTAAGGTCCGCCCATTCTTCTACCTTAAAGTCCCTGTCCAAATTAGTATTTATCAGGTGCTTGTCTTTTTTATTGGCTCCTGTAACAAAGTTCACCATGCCTTGTATTGAATTATCAGCTACTATCCTTATTTTTATTTTTACCGGGCCTGAAAAACCAAGAGGCCCTCCGGTAGACTCTTTTATAACATCCTCTCCTGCCATTGCCAATTCAGAGCATTTAAGATACTTCTTTATCTTTGCCTCATTAGCCTCATGGTCTCCCCTGATCAATACTGCTACAGATTCTCCATCAGCAACATATATAAGCGTTTTAACCATTTCCTCAGGTTGTACCTTTAATATAGCGCTTACTTTATCAATAGTAGAAACCCCGGGCGTATCCACTTCTTTTAACCTCTCCATGTTCGAGGCTAAGCCTCGAACATGATGTTCGAGGCTTAGCCTCGAACACGATGCCACCGCCATACTAGCCGCATACCCACAGGACGAACAATGCGCCAAAAGATCTTCGCCGCTTTCCGAGAGCACCATAAACTCATGTGACATGTCTCCGCCCATAACTCCTGAATCAGCCTCTACTGCCAGGGCTTTTAAGCCGCAGCGTTCGAATATTGCTTTATACGCCTCGTACATCTTACTATAACTTTTGTCCAGGCCCTCATTATTCCTATCAAAGCTATAAGCGTCTTTCATTATGAATTCACGGCTGCGGATCACCCCAAACCTGGGCCTTACCTCATCCCTGAACTTTGTCTGTATCTGATAGAGCGTCATCGGGAGCTGGCGATATGAACGCAAATGATTCCTGGCAAGGTCTGTAATTACTTCTTCGTGAGTAGGCCCAAATACCATTGTGCGATTGTGCCTGTCCTTAAATTTAATAAGATCTTCACCCAGGTCTTTATACCTACCTGATTCGTGCCATAGTTCTACGGGCTGAAGCGACGGCAGCAAAAGCTCAATCGCGCCTTTTTTATTCATTTCCTCACGGATAATATTTTCAACCTTTTTTAAAACTCTCAGACCAAGCGGAAGATAGGTGTAAGCGCCTGACGCGATTTTCCTTATAAGCCCTGAGCGTATCATCAGGCGATGGCTGACTGCCTCAGCCTCACTGGGCACTTCTTTTAAGGTAGGTATAAAATATTCGCTCCACTTCATGATTAACTCTTTTCCTTTTATCGTAACTTCAGTTCTCGACTCGTTACACTCGCTCGAACAATATTGATACTATTCGAGCAAGGTCATGAGATTGTCCTCCAGAGGCGGACATAGCCGAAGGGCAACATTCTTCGAGCGAGCGTAGCGAGTCGAGAAGCTAACTTCACAATCATACATTGTAATTTTGTGAAGTTACGGATTATATGTTATTTAAGATGGCTTTTATAGCGTCTTTTGTTTTTACTTTTTTTACTACTTTGCCTTTTTTAAATAAAACTCCCGCGTTCTTCCCGAACGCAATGCCTATATCAGCTTCTTTTGCCTCGCCCGGGCCATTGACCTCGCAGCCCATTACAGCGATCTTGACTGCCTTTTGGCTGAAGGCTGAAGGCTGAAGGCTGAAGGCTAATCTTTTGACTACACTCTGCAGATCGACCTGACAGCGGCCGCAGGTCGGGCAGGATATTATTTCCGGCCCGAAATTTCTTAAATTAAGCGCCTGCAATATATTTTTCGCGGCTATTACTTCTTCGCAAGGGTTTCCTGTCAGAGAAACCCTTATAGTATCTCCTATGCCTTCTAAAAGTAAAACCCCGATACCTATGGCTGATTTTACCAAACCCGTAGCAATAGGCCCGGCAGCGGTAACACCCAAATGAAGCGGATAATCAGACTTTTTGGAAAACTTTCTATACGCTTCTATGGTGGTCAATACGTCTGACGCCTTTAATGAGACTATTATATCGTAAAACTTCGCCTTCTCCAAGATTTTTATATAATCCAGCGCGGATTTGACCAAAGCATCAGCATTAAGCCTTAAGCCTTCAGCCTTCAGCCTAGAGCCTTGAGCTTCAAGCCTGACCGAACCCGAATTAACCCCCACCCTGATAGGCACGTGTCTTTTCTTCGCTAATTTAGCTACCTCTATGACATGCTCTTCCCTGTGGATATTTCCGGGATTAAGCCGTATCTTATCCGCTCCGTTCTCAATACACGCGATGGCAAGCCTATGGTCAAAATGTATATCAGCCACAAGCGGTATTTTTATCTTTTTCCTGATATTTTTTATGGCGCTCGCCGCCTGAAAATCTTTGATCGCGACACGCGCTATTTCGCATCCGGCGTTCTCCAATGCCTTTATCTCCCTAACCGTCGCGGCAACGTCCCTGGTGTCAGTCTTTGCCATTGACTGGATAGCAATGTCAGCGCCTCCGCCGATCTTAAATTTTCCGACTTTAATTTGTCTGGTCATAAAGTTACCTTTGGAACAAGCCTGAGATCTTGTCTATTATCCCGAAACGCGTGAAGTCGTTGTAAAACACAAACAGCATCATGCCTATTATTAATATAAATCCCACCTGGGTAATATTATCCTGTACCTTATATGAAAGGGGGCGTCTGCGTATCTTTTCTATTACTAAAAACAATAGATGCCCTCCGTCCAGGATCGGAAGCGGCAAAAGATTAAATATAGCGAGTGACGCGCTTATGACACCCATTAGCTGCAAAAGATACACCAGCCCCATCCTGGCAGCCGCTCCTGTTATGTAAAATATACCTATAGGCCCTGTCACGGATTCCTTGAAAGGTATAGCGCCTGTCGCGCTTGCCCATAACGCCCGATACGTAACATAAGTAAGGTTGAATAATTTTTGAGCTCCCATATAAAAAGATTTTATGACGCCATATTTTACATACACTATGTCGTTCGCTGGCATAATACCTATAAGCCCTACTTTTTTCTTTGACCCGAATATCGTATTCATTTCCTGGGACTGGGGCCTGACCGCCAAGCTCATTACCTCGCCGTCCCTCTCTATAATAAGACCAAGATGGGTTTCTTTATTGGTGTGGATAATACTTGTGACATCATCCCAGTAATCGACCTGTTTGTCATTTATCTTTAATATCTTATCGCCTTCCATCATGCCGGCTTCCGCTGCCGGATAATCAGGCATGACCTTTCCCACGGTCGACGTCAATGTCGGCGATCCAGCTATAAAAACAACTGAAAAAATAAAAAACGCCAGCATGTAATTTAAAAGCGGGCCGGCAAATATTATTCTGGCGCGCTCACCTACTGAGCGGGACAAGTATTCCCATTTTTCGCCCTTAGCGCTGTCCTCAGGAGTTTCACCGGCAAGCTTTACGTAGCCGCCCAGCGGCACTAGAGAGATCTGATACCGCGTGCCGCCTTTGGTGATCCCAAATAGTTCAGGACCAAAACCTATGGAAAACTTTTCAACGCGCACGCCTGTCTTTTTAGCTACAATAAAATGCCCAAATTCATGCACAATAACCAGGATACTGAGGACTGCTATAAAACTAATAGTTGATAACACTTAATATCTCCTTTGTTTTGCGGCGCGCCCACTCATCAGACTCTAAGATATCCTCTAATCCCGGACTCCCAACACCTTTATGGGCTCCCAACACCTTTTCAATGACCTTTGGTATGCCGGTAAACTTTATCTTGCCCTTAAGAAATTCCGCGACAGCTATTTCATTCGAAGCGTTTAATACACAAGGATACGTCCGCCCTGATCCCGCGGCGCCATAAGCTATCTCCAGGCATGGAAATTTTTTAAGGTCAGGCTTGTAAAAATTCAAAGTCTTTACTTCGGAAAACGCTATACCTTTTACGGAAGAGGCCTTCCTTAAGGGATAGGTCAGGGCATACTGGATCGGGGTCCTCATATCGCATGTGCCCATTTGCGCCAGCGTAGAACCATCGATGAATTCCACCATTGAATGCACGATCGTCTCAGGGTGGATCACTACACTTATCTTATCGACTCCCAGCCCGAACAGGTGATGCGCTTCTATTACCTCAAGCCCCTTGTTCATCATAGTAGCGGAATCCACGGATATTTTCCTGCCCATTTTCCATTTTGGATGATTGACTGCCTGCGTCGGAGTAATATCCCTAAACTTAGACCTTGGTACTTTCAATAAAGGGCCTCCTGAACCTGTAAGATAAATATTTTTTATACATTTCTCGTTTCTGTCTCCGGGCGCCAAACACTGAAAAATAGCGCTGTGCTCGCTGTCCACCGGCAATATCTCAGTGCCATTCCTCTCTGCCATTTCCATAATTATATCGCCCGCCATAACAAGCGCTTCTTTATTGGCAAGGGCGATCCTTTTTACGCGCGGAATAGCATTCAGGAGAGGCAAAAGCGCTGACGAACCTACTATACCCATAACCAGTATGTCAGCCTTTGTGTCCCTTACCATCCGACACAGCCCTTCTTCTCCTTTATATTTCCTAACCTTGCTTTTGACCTTCTCCGCCGCAGATTCGTTAACGACACAAACTGATTCCGGCCTGAATTTTTTTATCTGTTTTTCTAACAATGTTACATTGGAATTGACCGAAAGCGCGACTACCTTAAAATCATCGGAAAAACGCGAAACAACATCCAGCGCGTTAACTCCTATAGACCCAGTCGAACCTAAAACAATGACTCTTCGCATTAACCCCTCAACTCCCAAGGCTAAGCCTTGAATTACGACCTTGTAATTATATAAATATACATATAAAAAATAGGCGCGGTAAAAAGTATGCTGTCTATCACGTCCAGCATACCGCCAAGGCCGGGAAGAAAAAAACTGGAATCCTTCACGCGATAATCGCGCTTGACAAGGCTCTCCGCCAGATCCCCTAACTGCGCGAAAACTCCTATTAATATACCGCTTATGAGAATAGCATTAAAAGACATCCGGCTCAGGTAAGGCCCGCTTATCAAAGCGAACGCGATGCTGAACAAGAATCCGCCGACAGCGCCTTCTACAGATTTTTTAGGGCTTATCCTCGGTATAAGAGAATGCTTTCCGAATTTGGAGCCAACCAGATACGCCCCTGTATCCCCTGCCTTTGTTACTAATAATAAATAAGCTACTAATTTATACCCGTCTTCCAAAAGGCGCGTCTTCACTAAAAAGGTAAAAAACCATCCTATATAAAAAACCCCAAAAAGCGTCAAGGCTACCAAAGCTACTGAATTTTGATTATCTTTTCTTGTGAACTGTATTATGAAAAGCGACATGAGGACTATAATGAAGAACAAAGCCTCCCATAATCCTCCCTCAGGCCTGATAAAATATGTGATATAAGGTAAAAGCGCTCCGGCAAACATTCCCAGATACGCAAAGCTCCTGGGAAAAATATTCCTGGTATCCAGGTGAAAAAACTCATAGAGCCCCATAAAAATAAATATAGACGCGACTATTCCGAACGTCCATACCGGTAAAAGAAATATCGTCGCGATAACTATCAAAACCAGGATTACAGAACTTACGACACGTTTAAGCATTAGTTCCCTATTCCTTAACTTCACAACAGTGCATTGCAGTTTTGTGAAGTTAGGATTATTTTCCGAATCTTCTTTCTCTGTGTTGATATTCCTCGATCGCCTTCTCCAGGTCTTTTTCCCCAAAATCCGGCCATAGCTTAGGCGTTACGTATATCTCGCTGTATGATATCTGCCATAATAAAAAATTAGATACTCGCATCTCGCCGCTGGTGCGTATTAAAAGGTCAGGATCAGGGCAATGTTTTGTATAAAGATGCTTTGAAAAAACTTTTTCATCTATGTCATCCGGGCTGATCAAGCCATTTTTTACTTCCCCTGATAGGGCCTTCACGGCGCTAAGGATCTCCTGCCTGGAACCATAGCTAAGCGCGATATTCAATATAAGCTTCTTATGATCTTTTGTATCACGCTCTATTTTTTCCATCTTTTTTCGTATTTCAGGATCGATTTTTTTTCTATCTCCTATAAAATATATCCTGACATTATTCTCGTTAAAAAGCCGGATCTGCGTGCTTATAAAATTATCCAAAAGCTTAAAAAGGCTTCTTATTTCCTTTCTGGGCCGATTCCAGTTTTCGGTAGAAAACGCGTAAAGCGTAAGATACTTTACTCCGAGGTTCACGCATGCCTTTGTTATGTTTTTTACTGACTCGACACCGCGCCTATGCCCCATTATTCTCGGCAAGTGCCTTTTTCCCGCCCAGCGGCCGTTACCATCCATTATTATAGCAATATGTTCAGGGATATTCATAATTAAATCCTGCGCCGGTAGCGCTATAAAAAAACGCGAATGTCCTTATCTAAAAGTACGATTCGCGTTTTTTTTACGTATAGTTTTTCAATTCGCTTAAAATTATTTCTGATATTTCTGCAAACGCTTCTGGATGTCTCTCTTTCTCTCGGTTATTTTGTCGATATCGGCCTGTATCCTTTCCATGTCCTTAGGAAGGATGACTATCTCTACCCGCCTGTTCTGCCTGCGGTTCTCAGGTGTATCGTTGGAAACCACGGGTTTATATTGGCTCCTGCCGATAGCTGATATCTTTTCAGGATCTATGCCTTTTTCGTCGACTATATAATGTAAAACGCTTGTCGCCCTCGCCGTGGAAAGTTCCCAGTTTGATTTCCACCCCGAATATTTTATCGGCTCGTTGTCCGTATGCCCCTCTATACCTATTTCCCTGCCTGATAAATTTTCCTTAAGCACTTTCGCTACCTTATCCAACGATTCCTTGACCGTTGACTTTATATCAGCTTTTCCTGAATCAAAAAGCACCTCCGCTAAAAATATGATCGCGAGGCCTCTCTCCGCCATTTCAAGACGCACATCTTTAGAATCTATCTCTTTCTTAAGCCCTTTTTCTAAAAGTTTCTTAGCCTTGTCCAGCTCCGACATCTCACTTTTCCTTGCTTCCTCAAGCTGAGCTAACCTGGTATTCAAAGATTCTATTTCATATTTAAGGGACTCTATTTTTTCTATGTCGCTTCGTCTGCCTTTTTGAATGCTTATAGAGCATCCGGAGACCATAACACAAAGAAAAATCACCAATAGTATCGACCAAAAACCAGTTTTTCCGTGCCTCATATAGCCCTCCTGTTTTTTAATTTACTATAATACTACACCTCTTTAAAGTCAAGCAAAATGACATATCACTAGTAACCGATGAGTTATCAGGGGTAACATAATATCTTTCCTTATAGTTCTCGACTCACCGACAAATATCCTTCGAGCATAGTCGAGAAGCACACTCAGAAAGTTCTCGACTCGTTTCACTCGCTCGAACAATATTGGTATACGCTCCCCAATAACTCACAGGTTACTACTTTTATTTAAATAAGGTATTACTGATTATAAATGAAGCAAAGACTATGGAAACCATTGACATCAGTTTTATAAGGATATTTAAGGACGGCCCGGATGTATCTTTAAAAGGATCCCCCACTGTATCGCCCACTACCGCTGCTTTGTGGCTGGGTGAACCCTTGCCTCCTTCAGCTCCGCTTTCTATGTATTTTTTGGCATTATCCCACGCGCCGCCTGAATTAGCCATCATTATAGCGAGGACAAAGCCTGATATAAGAGCGCCTATTAAAAGTCCTGCGCCTGCTTCTATGCCAATAAAGATGCCTACCAATATCGGAGCTAATATAGCCAAAAGGGATGGCACTATCATTTCTTTCTGCGCGCTGGCCGTGACAATAGTAACGCATCTCGCGTAGTCAGGTTTTACCTTGCCTTCCATTAAACCCTTTATCTCCCTAAACTGCCTTCTTACTTCCATCACGACTCTTGACGCCGTCCTTCCGACAGCGCTCATCGTAAGCGAACAAAAAGCAAACGGCAGCATGCCTCCTATAAAAAGTCCTGCCAAAAGCCTTGGATTCATAAGATCAGTGTTTATAGGCCTGCCCAACGCGTGCATATGTTCTTTATACGCGGCTATAAGCGCCAAAGCTGAAAGCGCGGCTGAACCAATGGCAAAACCTTTACCCGTAGCCGCGGTAGTATTGCCAAGGGTATCGAGCGCATCAGTACGTTTACGCACTTCAGGTGGCTGATGCGACATCTCGGCGTTACCTCCGGCATTATCAGCGACAGGGCCATAAGCATCTGTAGCGAGAGTAATACCAAGAGTGCTTAGCATTCCGACCGCTGAGATCCCTACTCCATAAAGTCCCAGATTAAAATCAGACGCGCCGCCTGAAAAATAAAAACTGGCCAGTATAGCTGCCGCTACAGCAAGCACAGGAACTATAGTGGAGATCATACCTACGGATAATCCGCTTATGATCACGGTGGCGGGCCCGGTGGCCGCTGAGGCGGCTATGCCGCGCGTCGGAGAATATTTATCCGAAGTAAAAAACTCTGTCGAAAAACCTATTACAAGACCTGCCACAAGGCCTGAGAAAACCGCCCAGTATACACCTATAAACTGCGCTCCCAGCACAAACTTTATGACAAAATAAGAACTGACCGCCACGAGAAACGCGCTGACAAACACACCTCTGCGGAGCGCCATGAGGAGTTCCTTCTGATCCGCTTTTTCTTTAGACCGAACAAAAAACGTGCCTATTAAACTCGCCAGGACTCCGACAGCCGCCATCACAAGAGGAACCGTAATACCTTGAAGGCTTTTTCCGTAATGCACGAAAGCCGCGGACCCTAATGCCATAGTAGCTACAATAGACCCGACGTATGACTCATATAGATCAGCGCCCATGCCCGCGACATCACCTACATTGTCACCTACATTGTCGGCGATCACAGCGGGATTGCGCGCATCGTCTTCAGGGATACCTGCCTCGACCTTACCCACAAGGTCAGCTCCGACATCAGCGGCCTTTGTAAATATCCCTCCGCCTACCCTCGCGAAAAGCGCCATAAAGCTCGCGCCCATGCCAAAGTTCAGCATAGTGCTTGTAATATTCTGGATCCTTACAGCCTCGTCAAGTCCGCGATAATACCAATCCAGGAAATAATACCATACGCTAAGGTCCAAAAGCCCGAGCCCAACAACCATGAGCCCCATTACCGCTCCGCTCGAAAACGCTATCTGGAGAGCGCCATTAAGGCTTGTCCTCGCGGCATTAGTAGTCCTGGAGCTTGAACGCGTGGCAACACTCATTCCTATAAATCCGCATAGCCCTGAGAAAAAACCTCCTGTCAGGAACGCGAACGGCACGAATATTATAAGGTAACCTTTTAAATATAATAAAAACAGGATTAAAAATACTACCGCGAAAAAAATACCCACTATAAAATACTGCCTTTTTATATAAGCATAGGCGCCTTCCCTTACCCACATCGCTATTTCTTTCATTTCAGGCGTGCCCTCGTCGTATCTCATTATTTTCCAGATAAGAAAAACAGCAAAAGCTATCGCTATCAAGGAACCTACAGGCGCTAAAAATAACATTTACTTACTCCCC
>JAHIUV010000140.1 GCA_018817035.1 Candidatus Omnitrophota bacterium
CTTCGCCCCTGACAATATTGTTCGAGCTTGTCGAGAACATAAAGTTTAGGGCTACGCTCGAAGAATATTGTTTGAAATATTCAAAAGTCAGCAAACTATCTTACAGTATCACTAACAGTAACTATTAATTGGTAATTAGTGATCAGGTATCGCTCAATTCAATTTCCAATTACAAGTTACCAGTTACTATTTTCTAACCTGGCAATCTCTCGGATATAGATATATCGGGTTGAGCCTGCTCAGGTCATTTTTTTTAAATTTCTTTATTCCGGGATATCCTAACCTTATAAGCGCGGATGCCTTTGGATACCAGTATTCTTCTCCCAGAAAGACAACATCTTTATTATAACGTTTTATCTCTTCTCCGTAAAGAGCTTGTCCGTCGCCTAAAAAAACAGCGGGGGTTTTTATTTTTTTCATGAGGTCTTTTACTTTCAGCAATAAATATCCGGAATTCCTTTTGACCGAACCTTTCCTTTCCCTGTATATCGCGCTATAAACATTACCCCTTTTAGCGTCGATTACAGGCACTATTAGCCCTGCCTTGTCTTTAGCGTTTAACGCCATCGCGTCCATGCTGGCTACACCTACGCACGGCCTGCCGAGCGCGAGGCCGAAACCCTTTATGGCACTTACGCCTATGCGCAGCCCGGTAAATGACCCAGGGCCCAACCCGACTATGAAAGCGCCTATGTCACCTATGGAAATACCCTGCGCCTCCAGCATCTCAATGATCTTGGGTATTAAAAGACTGGAATGTTTTCTTTCTAAAAGATGATTTTCTTCCTTTATGATATTATTATCGTCACTAACGGCAATACTCAGGAAACCTGAGCTCGTATCAATTCCTAAGATCTTCAATCCGTATCTCTCTTTCCTGTTCGCCCCTGATGGTAAACCTTACCGCTATATGTTTTTCAGGAAGGATATCTTTTATCTTCTCAGCCCATTCTATAACAGTCACACCGTTCCCGTAAATATATTCTTCTATCGCGATATCCTCTATGTCCCGCAGGCCGTCAAGCCTGTAAAGGTCCAGGTGATACAGGGGGATATCAGCTTCGTATTCTTTTATCAAAACAAATGTGGGGCTATTAATATGTAAAGCATCTTTAACGCCAAGCCCCTTGCCAATGCCTTTCGTGAAAGTCGTTTTTCCGCTCCCGAGGTCTCCATAAAGAAGGACAACATCACCTTTCTTTAGCCCCTTAGCCAATCGCTCAGCCGCTGATATTGTCTCTTCCCTGTCACGCGTTATCATAAAGCAAACCTTAGCCGCCTAAAAGTGTTTGTATCCCCGCGGCTTTATTTTTTTCTTCGCTCCGCTCTTATCTATAATGATCAATTCTCGCCCTTTAGCGCTGATACATCCTATCCTTGAAAGATTGGTCTTAAAACGCCATGCGCGCTCTAATCGTCCGGCGTCTTTTTCAGGCAAAGTAAAAACCAATTCAAAATCCTCGCCGTCTGTTACCGCGGAATTGAAATCCTTCGCTTTCTTCGATACAGGCACATTCTTTTCATAAAGCACGGCGCCTTTTCCGCTGGCCTCCAGTATATGCCCCAGGTCAGCGAGGAGCCCGTCGGAAACGTCTATCATGGAATTCACCTTAAAATTATTTACCAGGGATCTCGCTTCTTCCAGTCTCGGGCTAAAATCAAGGTGACTGCCCGCCAAGGATCCTCCTATGCTTCCCGTAACGAATATCGCGTCGCCTGTCTTGGCGCCTCCCCGCAGGGTAAGATTGTCTTTCTCGACCTCGCCCAAAAGCGCCACGTTTATAATAATTTTTTCAGAGGCGACAGTATCACCGCCAACAAGGTCTATTTTATATTTACGGCTTACAGCCCTGAGGCCCTTGTAGATCCCATCGACAAACTTGACGTCCAGCGAAGGCGGCGCGCCCAATGACACTACACATGCTCCGGGCCACCCGCCCATTGCGGCTATATCGCTTACGCTAGCGGAAAGCGACTTTTTTCCTATCAGGTAACCGCCGGCGTTTCTCTTGAAATGCCTGCCCTCTACCAGCATATCCGAAGTAAACAGTGTATATCTGCCTCCGGCGCCTTTCAAGACCGCGGCGTCATCGCCTATACCTTTTATCACGCATTTAGAAACACTGGTGAGCGCTGAAATCCTTTTTATAAAATTAAATTCGCCTAAATCTTTTAATATCATAAACCCCTGTCTCAGTTATTATCGCTGTTATCAATTCCGCGGGAGTAACGTCAAACGCGGGATTGTAGACCTTTGAGTTTTTTGGCGCTGTCTGCTTTGACCCGACATAGATCAGTTCTTCCTTGTTCCTTTCCTCTATAGGTATATCATCACCTGTCCTGGTATTCTTATCAATGGTGGTGCTTGGCGCCGCTACATAAAAAGGTATGCCGTGATACCTGGCAAGGACAGCCAGAGCGTAAGTACCGATCTTATTTGCCGCGTCACCGTTCCGCGCGATCCTGTCGGCGCCGACTATGATCTTCGTAATCCCTCTATCTCTTATCGTCGCCGCGGCCATATTATCGCATATAAGTGTCGCGTCAATCCCGTTCTTCATAAGCTCCCACATGGTAAGCCTGGATCCCTGCATAAGAGGCCTGGTCTCGTCGGCGTATACCTTGAACTTTTTCCCTGACTTCTTTGCCGCGTAAAAAACAGAAAGCGCTGTTCCGTAACCGGCTGTCGCCAACATGCCGGCATTGCAGTGAGTCAGTACCTTATCCCCGTTCTTTATAAGTCTCTCGCCGTTCTTTCCTATCATCCGGCACATGCGCCTGTCTTCATCTAAAATACACAGCGCTTCTTTTAATATCTCTTTCCTGAGTTCTTTAACATTATTATTACTTGAGGCGTGAGAGAGTTTTTTCTCCATTCTATCAAGCGCCCAAAAAAGATTTACCGCTGTCGGCCGTGTCTTTGCCAGCTTCGAAGCAGCGGACTTTAGGTCTTTTTTGAGCCCCGCGACTGTCAGGGCCTTTGAATTTATAGCCGCTAACGCGTAGCCTAAAGCGGCCGCGACGCCTATAAGCGGCGCCCCACGTACCTTCAGTTTTCTGATAGCGGAACAAAGCGTATCGATCTCCCTGCACCTTATATATCTAAACTTAGCAGGCAGTTCCGTCTGGTCAATAAAAACTATCGAATTCTTTTCCCACCTGATAGGTTCCAATAACATAATCACCCTCTCCCGTAACTTCACAAAACTGCAATGCACTGTTGTGAAGTTACGACTTACAGCCCAAATATCCTGGCCAGGAAATTGCGTTTTAATCCCACGGCGCCATACGGACACAGCTCATGGCAACACATACACCTTATGCACTTGCTATGGCTTATTTTTGACTCGCTGTCGGTTATACTGATGCATGACACAGGGCATGATTCCATGCAAATATTGCATTTTTTACAAAGACTTTCATTTATAGATGGCTCGAACTTTATAAAACTTGCCAGTATTTTCATAACAGCCGAGGGCAATCTCATTAATAACTTTGAGGACGGAAATTTAAAATCTTTTATACGGACAGTGTCAGGATCTTCCCCTAAGACATCTATATTCTTTATGTCCGACACGCCAAGCCCCCTTCTTCCTGCTTCCCTGATAGTCAAATTATTTCCGGGATCCACTCCGGCTATCTTAAGGAATACGGTGTCAACAGCAACGCTGTCGGAGCCCGCTATCAAAAGCCCGACCTCTCTCGACTTTCCGGCAATAGGGCCGTCTCCGTCCATAGCTACCACGCCGTCCATTAAAACAAGCTGCGGCTTTACCAGCTCAAATACATCCAGAATCACATCGACGAATTCTTCAGGCCGCGGGAATCTCTTATGGCATTCTGTTTTATTCAGTCCTGATACAGCGCCGAACATATTTTTAAGCGCTCCCGTGAAACACATAAGTGAATGCGTTTTCATTTTAGGAAGAGATATTATCTTATCACAATCAAAAAAATATGAGGATATCGGAAGTCCGCGAACCAATTTTACGTCTTTGGATTCAGCGCAAATGGTCCCTTCTTCTTTTGCCACTGCCAGCATCCCCGAATCTTTATACGCGACTCCGGGTTTAACAGAACCTCCGGGATTATCTCCTATGAAGGGAAACGCGCCAAGTTCTTTCACCAGCCTGATAACAGCCCTTACGATCTCAATATGCGTATTTACCCCTGCCTCAGGAGGCTTGCCGGAAAGCATATTAGGCTTGATGAGTACTTTTTCCCCTTTTTTTATAAATACTCCGATACCTCCGAGAAGGTCAAACGCTTTTCTGACAGCAATCTGAGTTTCATCCCTGTCATAGGTCCGGCATTTTACTATAGAAATACTACTTTTCATCTCAATACTTCCTTTATAAAGAAAACAAAGCCTATAATAACGCTATTGTGTATCACATGCACCGTCATTGACGCGACCAGTGAACCTGTCGCCTCATAAAGATACGCCAGTAATACACCTAACGCCATTATTGGTAAAAAACCGGCGATATTGGCATGTAAAAGGCTAAAAACAACCGC
>JAHIUV010000141.1 GCA_018817035.1 Candidatus Omnitrophota bacterium
TCGAAGAATATTGTCCTTTGGAAAGCTAAGGACTTTGTACAAAGAATATTGTTCGAGCTTGTCGAGAACATAAAGCTTGGGGCTACGCTCGAAGAATATTGTTTGAAATATTCAAAAGTCAGCAAACTATTTTACAGTATCATTATCTTGGGGATTTATTACAGGGAAATTCTTTGGGCTTTCATTTTAGGATTTATTTCAAAAGCTTTCTTGTATGACCTTATGGCATCATTGCGCCTTCCCATCTTATCATAAGTAAGGCCTCGTCCATAATAAGCGGAGGCTGTATCCAGTTTTCTCCTTATCCTCTTGTTGTATAGCCTTAATAATCTTTTATATTCTTTTCTCTCTTCATAAATTCTTTCGAGCCCCAAATAACTGTCAAGATGATCAGGATCTCCTTTTATGCTTTTCTCATACATCTTTATTGCCTTATCGTATTCATTATTTTCCTCAAAAAGAAACCCAAGCAAAGAGTAGGCAAGAAATAATTTTGGATCTTTCTTTATGGCTATTTTACAATGTTTCATCGCGTTTGTAAAATCGCCTTCTGCCTTATAACAGCTCGCAAGCGCGTAATAAGTAAAAGCATAATATGGGTCTATATCTCTGGCCTTTTTAACATACTCTATCGCTTTATCGTAATTTCCTTCTTTCAGGTAAATATGCGCTAAAAAAGAATAATTTGGGGCGTAATTCGGGTCAACATCAATCCCTTTTTCCAGAAACTCTACAGCTTTCTCAATATTATCCATGTCTCTAAAATAAAACCACCCCAGATTACAATATATAGCACTTGTTATACTGTATTCTTTCATTAACTGTGCATAAGGGTATATTTCCCGGAAAGACATTTTCTCCTGGCGATCCATTAAAGAGGATTCATCCAGGCCCGCTATTTCGTTCTGGACACTTATCATTTCTTCCAGAGTCTTTCCGTTCCTGTATTTTTCTTTTAAAGCGATAAATCCGTTCGACATAATATCATAGCGCTCGTTTTCATCAAAGATACGAACTCTGTCAAAACCCGGATCTGCAAAAGCAATCCTGTTGTCTGTTTCTATAAACGGCAGTATATGCTTATGTAGACTTGCGGTTTTTGCGTCAAAACCCGCAACACGTAAGTAAATAATAAGATACAAAGTAATGCTTAAGCATTTTTTAAAATCTTTCGCCTTTTCATTAAAACCTTTTTTAAATATATCTTCCCCGCTTAAACCGGTTATGAGTTTTTCCAATACCCTATCCAACCCAAACCCTTTACTTCTGTCTTCTCTTATTATGTTAACCATCTTTCTCAAAAAAACCCCGTGCCAATCTTTTTCCCCTGAATCCCTTGCCTTAATCGCTTCTTTATATAGATCGTCAAAACCTATGCTCTCAAAAGACCTTATTATTACTTTTATTAATTCATCGTGGACGCGCTCCGGATATTTTAGGTCAGAAAGAACATTCCTGATAACGTTATCCAATGCTACTTCTGTATATACTTTTCTTTCTTCGGATAAAAAATATGAGGTTGATGATCCCGGTATCACAAATATGCCGCTTCCAAAAATAATAGACTGCCTCAAAAAATCTCTTCTGTCAGGCAGCTTATCAATGATTTCCATGGTTTCTGACGCGCGAGTTTCAGCTGTTTTAAGGGGAAGTCTCAGAGAAGTTTTTTCAGATAGACTGATTCCATAAGCCGCGCTGTTCACAAAAAATATCACAGCCATTACGGTCGATGTTATTTTAAAAATATTATGCTTTGTAAAGTTTGACATAATAGAGAATCCTTAGGCAAA
Organism: Candidatus Omnitrophota bacterium; assembly: GCA_018817035.1. Classification (GTDB taxonomy): domain Bacteria; phylum Omnitrophota; class Gorgyraeia; order Gorgyraeales; family Gorgyraeaceae; genus JAHIUV01. Next base: position 1,791 of record JAHIUV010000141.1, read on the forward strand.
AAGGTTAATCTCGTATATTATAGGCAAAAGTTCAGATTTTTCATCTCTTCTATAATATTGTAAAATCTGATTACTTCGGGGGGAATATACAAAGTTCCGCCAATGATAACATCAGGATCTGTCCCCGTGTCGCTGAAATATTTTTTTATGAAATCCCTAGGCAGCCGGTTCTTGAAATCTTTGGGTATCTGGTTAACTAATTTACTGTCTATATCAAAAGCGCTTGTGTAATTCTCTATAGCGGCGTCGATATCGCCGATGTTCATATAAACATTCGCCAGTTCAAAATACGGCTCGACTGTGTATGGATTGGCTTTTCTGGCTTTTTCGCCTTTTTCTATCGCCTTTTTATAATCACCCGTTTTCGTATAAATCTTCGCGAGGCCACAATAAGCCAACATACAATAAGATGGGCCCGACTCAATAAGTTCTTCGTATAATCTCGTAGCATTTTCATAATCACCTAATTCTACATCCATAGTTGCTATATTATACTTAGAGTAAAGGCTGGCCGGATACTTCTTTAAGATTTCATTATATGTATTTAGCGCGTTTTCATAGTCACCTTTTCCTCTGTAAGATTCCGCGAGGTAAGAATAGGTAGCGACATCATTCTTGCCTCTTTTTATAGCCTCCATATACGAATATATTGCTTCGTCGTATCTTTTCCTTATCAGACAGGACTTTCCGAGAAAACTATATGCTTTAACGTATCCTTCATCTTTACTTATGGCCTTATTGTATAATTCTATCGCTTCATTATGCGCGCCTTCTTTTGCATAAGCCGTTCCGAATTCACAACAAATGTCAGCATAATCTAACCTTACTTTTGCAGATTGATCACCTGCCTCCATTATTTTCTCATAGCTGTTTACAATGCCTTTGTAGACACTTTGATCCATTGCCCCCTTTTCCAGAGCTTCCTTGTAGAATCTTATTGCTTTTTTATATTGGCCTAATTTCTCATAATAACTTCCATTACTACTGATAATATACAACTGATTTGGATGTATCTTTGCCATTTCATCATATGTAGCCTCTGCGTCTTCAGCCCTACCATTTTTTTCATAAAGTTCCGCGAGTTCTCTATAAGCGCTGAGAAAGGGCTCCCAATCCCTAGCTCGCTTAATAGTAGGCTGCGCGCTGATAGCTATCTTGTACATTTCAATTGCTTCGAGATCTTCATTCATTTCTGTAAGTAACAATCCTCGAAATTGATAAGCAGAAACCAATTTAAAATCTACGGCTTTATTACAGAGCTCCATAGCGGTTACTATATCACCTTCTGCGTAATAAATTCTTGCGAGCCTTAACCAGGCTAAAGCATAATACGGATCTATTGCTATAACCTTGTTTAACAATTTTTTTTCTTCTTCATAGTCCTGCTCTTTATTTTTATAAAATTTAGCTAAGCCATAATAAGCCCTGGCATTATTCGGATCTATTTCTATAGCCTTAAGGAACAACTGTTTTGCTTCTTCAGGATCTTTGCCATCATAAAACTCTCCCAGGGAACAATATATAGAACTTGTCATGCCGCATGGCATTACTCGAAAATAGAAATATATCATAGAAAAGGCTTTTTTGTCGGACCATTTAGTCACTTCTGCCCTAAAATCCTCCAAGTCCTTACCTAATAATTGATCCCTATTTGCGAGCCGTTGCTTTAGATTTTTTTCATCCAAACCTTTTAAAAGCATAAAACCAGTTAACGATTCATTAAATTTTTCTTTTTTGTCAAAAACAAAGAATCGATCCATGCCAACATCCGCAATAACGTATTTATCCTCTATAAATGAAGGCATAACTGCAAAAGCATGCCCAGCCATCTCGGCGCCTTCTATATTAAATCCCAACGACCTTAATGTTATAATAAAAACGTCGGAAGTCCCTATACATTTTTTTATGCTTTTTGCTTCACTACTATCAGGTAATTTTTTTCCGCGTATAGCACCTATGAGCGATTCCTGCAGATATTCCATTTTATTGGTATCATAAGCATCTCCGTACAGATCAGAGGGCATTGATGGTGAATCCTCAGAATATCCATTATATTTTAATATATCTTCATAATCTCCGAATCTTTTTTCCCTAACCAACTTCATTATTTTTTTTACAAAAGCTTTATGCCGGCCTATTTTATTTGAATTTCTTACTGATGTTGCTTCTTTGTATAACTTATCAAACTTTATATCTTCAAAAAATTTCATTATTACTGGGGTCAACTCATTATGAGTAAAATCAGGATATTCCAAGTCAGAAAGAATCTTTGTAATCATACCGGCTAAAGCAGTTTCAGTTTTCGTATATGTTTTTTCTCTTGTAGGCGGAAAACGTTCGGCTAACCATTCAGGAGACGTGTAAGTAGCAAAATTGAACGGCATATGATAACTAGGAGACGCTTCTGTGAATTGTATCGGGGATAACATAAAACCTAATAGCGCAAGGAAGGAAATTTTTAACCCCGGGGAAATCTTTCCTGAAGCCACCGTTTTCATGGCATTTTTAACATCTCCTGCATTTTCCGCCATCTTAAGAGGAAGCCTGAGAGAAGTTTTTTCAGATAGGCCGATACCATACACCGCGTTATTCAAAAGAAACACCACGGCCATTGTGGTTGAAACTATTTTAAAAATATAGGGTTTTTTAAAGTTAAACATAATCAGGATAAAAAATATCCCTATTGCTAGGGAGTGAGATAGAAAGGTTCCTATACATGAAAATAGTATATCATCTATCTAATGCATAGACAAGCCCTAATTTCAAATGATATTGCAACAAACTCTGCTGACTTTGAAACTTCTCGACTTCGCCCCTGACAATATTGTTCGAGCGGAGTCGAGAACCGATACTTTCGCTTCTCGACTCACTGCGTTCGCTCGAAGAATATTGTCCTTTGGAAAGCTAAGGACTTTGTACAAAGAATATTGTTCGAGCGGAGTCGAGA
>JAHIUV010000142.1 GCA_018817035.1 Candidatus Omnitrophota bacterium
AGGTAAAAACTTACAAAATCACCTATATATATAATAGAAAAAAGCCTGGCAAGAAGAGAAGGCCCTTTTCTTTCTATTTCAAATATCCCCGCACCCGAACGTTTTATAATAGCTTTGGAGATTTCTACGCGCTTCTGCGTCCTGGGGTGGTCATTGCTGTCACGCAGCATAATGACCTTTGTTTCTCGTAAAACCTCTCTAGGAAAATCCCATCCCACTATCTCATTATGGTTCATTTCCGGAAATACATGGCTTGACGCGAGCGACTTGGCATTTTCAGCCAGTTGACCTCTCCACCTGATAGCGGCAGCCTCTGTAGTGTCAGTCGTTCCATACACAACGCAATGCTTGCCTAAAAGCCCGGATGCTATTTGCTTGGCTATATTTTTATCCTTTGGTACACCTATTCCCAGTTCTTTGTCCCTTATAGCTGTAAGTTCACGGCAAAGCGCTTTAACCTCTTCTCCTTTACCCCCGATAAATCCCAGATTAGAAAGAACTGCCAGTACCGAGAGCGACATATAACCGACTGCTGTCCTGGGAGGATATCCTGTCGGGATATCAATATGACTAAATCCATGTTTCAGGGATAATTCTTTTAATCTCCCCCCTGAACCGATAGTGATCACGTTAGCTTCTTTTTTAAGTCCGTCCTCAAAAGAAGACAACGTCTCTTCCGTATTGCCCGAATAACTGGCACAGAATAAAAGAGTATCTTTTCCGACGAAACCGGGCAAACTGTAATTACGGCTGACTACTATCGGAACTTTTATCTCATTCCGCAGATAAACCCTTATTATATCCGCGCCTATGGCAGACCCGCCTAAACCGGCAAACACTATACTGTTGATCTCTGATTTTGGCTTTGATATTCCGGCTTTTTCGCCTATATCATGCGCCTCTCGGCATTGCTCGGGAAGCCTTGAAATAAGGCCCAACATATTTGAAGCATCAAGTTTTGATATGACTTTTTGATTATCCTGATCACTCACGCGGGCACCTTCTTGATCTTTTTTAACGAGGGCATAAGCTCATCCAGCCGTTTGTTCACAAACTTGTCGATCTCTTCCGACGTAGACAGGGTCAAGACCTTTTCAGCCAACTCTTTGACATCCTTAAAATTCACGTTTCTTATGGTAAACTTCATTCCCGGCACCGCCGCGGAACTCATACTGAACTCATCCAGGCCCATTCCCAATAATATCAATCCAAATCCGGGCTCACCTGCCATTTCTCCGCACATGCCCACCCATATTTTTTCCTTATGGCCTGAATCTATTATATTTTTTATAAGCCTCAACACCGCGGGATGGGTAGGGCGGTAAAGATACGCTATCTTTTCGTTTACCCTGTCCACCGCGAGCGAATACTGTATAAGGTCATTGGTGCCTATGCTGAAAAAATCTACCTCTTTTGCCAAAAGGTCACAAGTCAACGCGGCTGAAGGTATTTCTATCATGGCCCCGACCTCAAGGTCTTCGTTAAACTTAATATTCTTAACGCGCAATTCTTTTTTTGCCTCGTTCAGGACGCCTATTGCCTGTTTCAATTCTCCTACTCCGGATATCATAGGAAACATGATCTTAATATTCCCGAACGCGCTCGCGCGCAATATAGCCCTTAACTGTACTTTGAATATCTCAGGTTTGGCAAGGCAAAACCTTATGGCGCGCCAACCAAGAAAAGGATTCATTTCATGGGGCACTTCGAGTTGGGACAAAAATTTATCTCCACCCAGATCCAAAGTACGCACTACCACCGGTTCTCCGGAAAATTTATCGACCACGCCCTTATAAGCCTCGAACTGCTCCTCCTCATTGGGCAGGCCACGCCTGTTCATATACAAAAACTCAGTTCGATAAAGCCCTATCCCCTGCGCGCCGTGCGCTATAACAGAACTTATCTCCTCGGGCAGTTCGATATTAGCGGATAATTCTACCGTGTGGCCATCCATTGTCACGGCCGGCTCGTCCTTAAGATTTACAAGGGTTTTTTCGAGTTTTATGAATTGATTTTGACGTTCCTGATATTTTTTAAGTTCTGAATTATCCGGATTTACTATTATGACACCGGCCGTGCCGTCAACGATAAGCGTATCGCCTGATTTTATTTTCATGGTAGCTTTTTCAAGGCCTACCACAGCCGGTATCTCAAGCGATTTCGCCATAATAGCCGTATGTGACGTACGGCCTCCTATGTCCGTGATAAACCCCATGACATTTTTTCTGTGCATGGTAGCCGTATCCGAAGGAGAAAGATCGTACGCGACCACTATAACCTTTTCTTTTAACCCGCTTAATGTCTTTTCCTCGGCGCCCAAAAGATTCTTCAGGACGCGCTTCCCTACATCATCTATGTCACTGATCCTCTCCTTTAAATACTCGTCGTTCATTTTGGCAAAAACATTTATATATTTATCCAGCACCCTGGCAAAAATATACTCAACGCATTTATGTTCCTTTTTCAGTCCGCCTATCACTTCTTCTATAAGCATCCTGTCTTCCAGGACCAGAAGATGCGCGTTAAATATCTCGGCATGATGAGATCCCATCTCTTTCGTTATCTTTTTCTGGATCTCGAGTATTTCGGTCCGCGTCTTTATCAAAGCCTCTTCAAAGCGAACGATCTCTTTAGGTAAAGAGTCTTTCCTGATCTTTTTCTCAGGCACCATGAACCTTCTGGTATCGAACAAAAATGCTTTGCCTACCGCTATGCCCGGCGAAGCCGGTATACCCTTTAATATCATTCTGACCTCTCTCCTGATATTATCTTTTCCAATTCTTCCGCGGCCTCTTTAGCGTCAGGGCCGTTCACCTTGAGATATACTTTGCTATCTTTCCCCGCGGCAAGGGTCAAAAGGCCCATTATGGATTTGCCGTTGACCTCTTCCTTGCCCTTCCTGACAAGCACATCGCTTTCGTATTTATTCGCTACCTGCACGAATAGCGCGGCCGGACGGGCATGCAGCCCCTGTTCATTTTTTATGACCAATTTTTTCTCTATCAGCATTTTAATTTAGTGATGGTTCTTGTTTTTTATTTTAAGAGCAAGGTCCACTATGATCTTAGAAAGTTTCTTCGAGTCATGCCTTACATAATCTTTAGTATTCACGATATCCTCTTCCATTACGCTGTATCCCTTGGCTATTAGTTTGTCAGAATCCGTAAGCACCGGATAAGAATTGTCCTCTTCATACTTTTTGAGCAGCTCCGGCAAGATAGTCCCTGTGTTCACGATGCAATAATTAACGACGTCAGGCCTTGTATGCATTATTATAGCGTTAAGATGGTCAAATGCCGTATAATTATCCGTCTCGCCGGGCTGAGTCATCACGTTGCATACATAAACTTTGGGCGCTCGGGCCTTGGCTATCTTTTCGCTGATGCCGCTTACCAAAAGATTAGGGATCACACTTGTATAAAGACTGCCCGGCCCCAGGACTATTATATCGGCTTCATCTATGGCCTCGAAAGATTCTTTACTGGGTTTGCAGGTAGGGGGATCCAAAAATACCCTGCGGATGGGAAAACACTGTTCCACGATCTTGGTTTCGCCTTTTGTCTTCTGGCCATTCTGATGTTCCGCTACCAGCTGGACCTTGTCAAATGTGGAGGGAATAACCCTGCCTCTTATGGCAAGGACTTTACTTGATTCCTTTATCGCCTTTTCAAAATCACCCGTAACTTTGGAAAGGGCTGTTATAAAAAGATTACCGAAGCTATGCCCCCTTAACTCAGACTCATTCCCGAACCTGAATTGAAACAGGTCGCGCATCAAAGGCTCAGCGTCAGCGAGCGCCACGAGGCAATTCCTTATGTCTCCGGGAGGTAATATATCAAATTGTTCTCTCAATCTCCCTGAAGACCCGCCGTCATCAGCCACGGTCACTATAGCCGTGATATTACTGGACTGCTCTTTTAAGCCATGCAGGAGAACTGAAAGCCCTGTGCCTCCCCCGATAACTACTATTTTAGGCCCTTTCTCCAACTGCCTGTGATGATACATGATATTGACCAGTTCTTTTTCTCTCTGTGGCAGGAATACCTTGATAAAAGATTTCACCATCCTCTTTATGCCATATATAATTACCAAAGACCCGAGGGCAAATATTGATATACCGAGAGGCCTGGAGCCCGGAAACCTCTCCAACATCCATATTATAGAGCCGGTAGCGACAAAAAATACCCCTACACCGCAGGTCATTATCCAGCGCTTTATCTTCATCCCGGGATACAGCCATTTTAATTTCTGCATACTATGACCTTCTCAAGTCCTCTTCTTTTATTATATGAAGGATAGCCTTCTCGCTCTCGGCCTTCTTCAATGAATCCCTGAAATATTTATCTTTTAATAGCTTTGATATGCGGGCAAGGGCCTTAAGATGGGGGCCTGATGATTCTATGGGCGCGAGTAAAAGAAAAAATATGTATGCCGACTCTCCATCGAGAGAATCAAAGTTAATGCCTTTTTTTGATACGCCGAACGCGCCTATGAGTTCTTTTACGTATTCGCACTTTCCGTGAGGTATAGCAACACCTTGGCCGATGCCTGTGGATCCCAAGGCCTCCCTGTTAAGAAGCACTTTGGTAACATCTTCACGCACTTTGGGTTTTAGTTCACCTGCTTTAACAAGCAGGCCTACAAGTTCTTCAATAACTCCTTTTTTGTCTTCTGACATCAAATCCGCTGATACAGCTTTCTGGTTCAAAAAATCAAGTATCTTCACATTAACACTCCTCCTTTTTTATACTTAAGAAAAAATGGAGCGGGAGACGGGGCTCGAACCCGCGACCTTCTCGTTGGCAACGAGAAGCTCTACCACTGAGCTACTCCCGCGTACTTTTGTAGATTGCTTTATCCGAGTCTCCAATAATGTGGTGGGCGGAAGAGGAGTTGAACCTCCAAGCCTTGCGGCACATGGTCCTAAGCCATGCGCGTATACCAAGTTCCGCCATCCGCCCGAGCAAAATTTTGGTGAGCCA
>JAHIUV010000018.1 GCA_018817035.1 Candidatus Omnitrophota bacterium
CTCAATAGCAAACAATCCGGCATCATATATAGCGCCGTCCACGAGATCTGTATCAAATCTATCCCCATTTTTAATCTTAACGCTATTTATCGAACCGCCGAGCCCTGTTATGCCCATTTCATATCTATCGGTTTCCAGAGAGACCAAGTTTAACTCGGCTGGGGCTAAATTATCCTCTCTGACAGTTTCGCTTACTCTGGCTGGCGTGTCTGTAACTTCTTGTTGTTCAATGGGTTGGATATATATCTCTGGATTTGTAGGTGGGCTTATTCTGGCAATAAACAACGGATACACAAGCATTACTATTATAGAAAGCGTTACGGCAAGCAAAAGCTTTTTTTCCATTTCTACCCCTCTTTAACGTTTATAAGGATCATAACCACCCGGGAACAAAGGATTGCATTTTAATATCCTGGCAATGCCCTTTAATAACCCAATGGCTACACCTTTATCATCTATTGCCTCAAGTGTATATTGTGAACACGTAGGATAATACCTGCATTTACATAACGTAAATGGTGATATATAGTTACGGTACAAACTTATGCTATTTTTTACAATATTTTTTAAAAACATACCCTAATTCCTTCTCCACAGTATCAGACTTTGTGTTTTTTTTAGTAGCCACCGCCAAAATGATAATATCGTGCCCGGACGGCAACAAATGCTTTGTTTTCCTGTAAGCCTCCCGAAGGACCCTCCTAAACCTATTCCTTAAAACAGATTTTTTGTCACACAAAATCTTGCGGATTATAAAGGCAGCCCTGTTCAGGTGGGCACAGGTGTCTCTTTTTAATATATATACGGTTATAAATTTGGCTTTAAAAGGGATCCCTTTGTCAAAAACAGTTTTGATCAAACCGCTCTTTTTAAGGTGTTCTTCCTTTGTGAAGGAACTATTTTTCATCAAGCCGTAAGTCTTTTGCGACCTTTTTGTCGTCGACGCTTTATTACGGCGCGGCCCTTGGCCGTCCGCATCTTGCGCCTAAAGCCATGTTTTCTTTTCCGTTTCAAACGGCTTTTTGTGGTAAGATTTTTTTTCACAACAATGCCTCCTAAGGTGAAGAAGTATTATAACATATCCGCATTTCCCGTCAAGGAGAAAGTGACTACAAGGGCAAAGGGGTTAGAATTTGCTTGATAATGATTTAGCCGCCTGTTATAATGTTTTAACTTATGAATGTTGATCTATCCAATATCTGGGAAAATATCCTAGAACACATAAAGCAGGAAATAGGGGAAAGAGCTTTTGAGAACTGGTTCGCGCAGACAAATCTCTCAGAGCTTTCCGACGAGGGCCTGATAATAGAGGTGCCCTCTAATTTTTTCAAGGATTGGATATACGACCACTATAGAGACGTACTGAACATAGCGATATTAAAAACCATAGGCAAGACAATACCAATGAGTTTTGAAGTGGTGTCCAAAACAACAGAAACCCGGGAGGCCCCTAAAAAACTAATCGGCCCGGAAAAGCCGGCGCAGAAAAAACCGTTCTATTTAAACCCGAGATACACCTTTGAGGGTTTTGTGGTAGGTTCATCAAATCGTTTCGCGCACGCGGCGACGCTTGCTATAGCCGAATCCCCGGCAAAAGCTTATAACCCGCTCTTTATATACGGCGGGGTGGGGTTAGGCAAGACACATCTTATGCAAGCCGCCTGCCATTACCTGTCAGAAACGAATAAGAACCTGAACCTTTTCTACACTTCGAGTGAGAGATTTACTAATGAGCTTATAGGAGCTATCCAAAACAGGACCACAAAAAATTTCAGGGAAAAGTACAGGAATGTTGATGTTTTGTTGATAGATGATATACATTTTATAGCCGGGAAGGAGTCTACACAGGAAGAATTTTTTCACACGTTCAACACTTTGTATGACTCACACAAACAGATCGTATTATCCAGCGATAGGATGCCCAAGACAATACCGGGGCTGGAAGAACGCCTTGTATCGAGGTTTGAATGGGGCCTTGTCACTGATATACAACCGCCCGATCTCGAAACAAGGATCGCGATACTTAAAAAGAAAGCGGAGAGGAACGCCGTAATCCTGCCCGAGGATATTCTTTATTTTATCGCCGAAAATATAACAACAAATATAAGGGAGCTCGAGGGCGCGCTTATTAAAGTAATAGCCTACGCCTCATTACAAAACATAAAAGTGACGCTTGATGTCGCGAAAGACATACTAAAGAGCACCCTCCTGGAAAGCGAAAAAAAGATATCTGTGGACCTGATACAAAAAAAGGTAGCGGAATATTTTGACATAAAGGTCTTTGACTTAAAGGCAAAAAAAAGAAGCAAGTCCGTGACCTACCCCAGGCAGATAGCGATGTATATCACAAGAGAACTTACAAGCATGACATTGCCGGACATAGGGGAGCATTTTGGCGGGAGGGACCATTCCACAGTAATACACTCCTGTGATAAAATATACAAAGAAACAAGAAAAAACCAAAATGTTAAGAACTTGGTCAATAAACTTATTTTAGAAGTAAAAAGTTGATATTGTGAATAAATTAATATTTTTTGTGGATAATTTTTGTTTTATAACTATAATTAGATAACAGGGTTTTGTGGTTACTAACTTATCCACAGTGCCTACTATTAAGACGGCTAGTTTTTATATAAAAACAGACAATAGTAACCAGGGGGAATGTTGATAATGAAAATAAAAATACTAAAAACTGACCTTGTTAGGAATATTCAAGGTGTACAAAACGTAATCTCATCAAGAACAAACTTACCAATACTCTCTAATATACTTATAGAAGCTAAAGATAACCAAGTGAAACTCACGAGCACTGATCTTGATATAGGAATAACCTCAACGGTCATGGCAGAAGTAGACGAGGAAGGCGCGATAACAGTACCCGCAAAAAGGTTTAATGATATAGTAAAGGAATTACCCGACCAGGATATTTTAATCAGCACAATGAAGAATAACTCAATAACAATAAAATGCGGTAAATGTTTTTTTAAGATATTAGGGCTGCCAAAAGAGGATTTTCCTAAATTACCCGTTTTTGAGGAACAACCTTATATTACAGTAGAACAAAGTGTTTTAAAAAACATGTTAAATATGATCTGTTTTTCAATGTCACATGACGAAACAAGGTATGTGTTAAATGGGGCGTTATTCATGTTTAAAGATAAGCATTTTATAATAGTGGCCACTGACGGCAAAAGATTAAGCCTTATTAAAAAAGAAATACAAAAAGAGGCCCCCGACAGGTCTATTATAGTGCCTTCAAAAACAATATACGAATTAAGCAGGGCCTTAAAAGAAGAAGGGAATGTAAATATAGTTTTCAGCGAGAACCAGGTCAGGTTTGAGATCGGCAATATTGTTATTGTGTCCAGGTTAATAGAGGGCGAATACCCTAACTATGAACAGGTTATCCCGAAAGAAACAAAAGAAAAGATGACGATCCAGCGCGAGCAGTTTTTGCTTGGGGTTAAAAGGGCAGCTCTTTTAACAACACAGGATTCACAGGCCATAAAAATGGATATATTGAAAAATAAAACCGTGATCTCGAAATCAAACCCAAACATAGGCGAAGCCAAGGAAGAGATCGACACAGTGTATAAAGGCCCTGAAACAGCCGTGGGGTTTAACCCGAATTACCTGATCGATGTTTTAAAGGTAATGCCGAAAGACGATTTAGAAGTGGAGATCTTAGGACCTGACAAGCCAGCGGTGATAAGAATAGAGGATTGGTATGTTTATCTGGTGCTCCCTATGCAGTTGGCTTAGGCCACCCATAAATCCGTGAGAAGAACAACAAAGAAGCCGGAAGACATAAAAGCTATAATAGTAGGCATAATAAAAAAGATAGAAAAGCAGGGCCCGGGTAAAAAAGAAATCATAAGCCATGCCTGGGAACAGGCGGTCGGCGGAAAAGCAATAACGCACTCAAGGCCGGTGGAAGTCAAAAAAGGGATCTTAGTGATTGAAGTGGATAGTTCCGCCTGGTTGTATGACCTAACAGTAAAAAAACAATTTTTATTAGGGGAGTTAAAGAAAAAACTGGAAGCGTATAATATAAAAGATATTAGGTTTAGAATAGGGGATGTTAATTAATGGCGAAGACTAAAAAACTCAAAAAAACAGAAGAACCAGCGGACGCAAAGCCGGCAAAAGAAGTAAAAGCGGAAAAATATGACGCCCGCACTATCCAAGTGCTGGAAGGGGCTGACGCTGTAAGGAAGCGCCCGGCCATGTATATAGGCGACGTGTCTACCCGGGGGCTTCACCACTTGGTTTATGAAGTCGTAGATAACTCTGTTGATGAAGCCATGGCGGGGCATTGCAAGAGCATAGTCGTCACTGTGCATGTCGATAATAGCGTCACTGTTACTGATGATGGCCGCGGCATCCCCGTGGACATACACAAGACACAAAAAAAACCAGCGGTGGAAGTGGTTCTTACCACGCTTCACGCCGGGGGTAAGTTCGACCACCGTTCTTATAAGGTATCGGGTGGTTTGCATGGCGTCGGGGTAAGCGTCGTCAACGCCCTTAGTGAATGGTTGGAGGTGGAAATAAAAAGAGACGGCAAGGTCTACCACCAGGAGTATAAAAAAGGCAGGACAGCGTCCGGTCTTACGGTAATAGGCAAGGCAAAAACGACAGGGACCAGCGTAACATTTAAAGCGGACAAAGAAATATTCAGCGACTGCCCTTTGGATTTTTCGTTCGAGACGCTTTCCAACCGTCTTAGGGAACTGGCATTTTTAAATAAGGGGTTAGAGATAAAGCTAAAGGACGAGAGAAATGAGAAAGAAGCGGAGTTTTTTTACTCCGGGGGTTTGGTGTCTTTTGTTGAGCATTTAAACAAGAACAAAAACGTGTTACATAAAAAGGTTATTTATTTTGAAGGCGAAAAAGACAGCGTGGTTTGTGAAATAGCGCTTCAGTATAATGACGCGTATTCGGAAAATATATTCAGTTTCGTTAATAACATAAACACCACAGAGGGCGGGACACACATGAGCGGGTTTAAATCCGCGCTTACAAGGACCGTAAACCAGTATTGCAAGAACAAGAATATATTGAAAACGTCAGACATAGCTATTTCCGGGGAGGATATACGCGAAGGCCTGACGTGCGTAATAAGCGTTAAAGTGCCTAACCCGCAATTTGAGGGGCAGACAAAAACAAAACTTGGGAATAGTGAGGTAGAAGGCATTGTAGCGTCTATTGTCAATGAAAACCTCGGTTCGTATTTTGAGGAAAACCCCTCTGTCGCGAACAAGGCGATTGAAAAAGCAATACTGGCATCCCGCGCCAGGGAAGCGGCGAGAAAGGCAAGGGAGCTTACAAGGCGCAAAGGCGCCCTGGATTCCACTTCTTTGCCCGGCAAGCTCTCTGATTGCTCTGAAAAAGATGCCAGCCTTTGTGAGATCTATATAGTAGAAGGAGATTCAGCCGGTGGTTCTTCCAGGCAAGGCAGGGACAGGCGTTTTCAGGCTATTCTTCCTATCAAAGGAAAGATCCTGAATGTTGAAAAAGCAAGGCTGGACAAAGTCCTGGCGAATGAGGAAATCAGGACTATAATAAGCGCTCTTGGGTCAGGTGTTGGGGAAGAATTTAATTTGGAAAAACTCAGATACCACAAGGTTATACTTATGTGCGATGCTGATTCTGACGGGAGCCACATCCGCACGCTTCTTTTGACTTTATTCTTCAGGCATATGCAGCAGTTAATAGAAAAAGGGCATGTGTATATAGCTCAGCCGCCTTTATATAAAATAAAAAGGGGCAAGAGGGAAGAATATATAGAGACCGAAAAACACATGAATGAGCTTTTGTTTGACCTTGGTACAGAAGGAATGACGTTAACGCGGATTAATGACAAAAAGACCCTTAAAGATAAGCAACTGAAAGAAATTTTGCACCTGGTACAGGAGTTTGAAAGGTTGGCATGGGCTATAGAGCGGCGTGGAGTGAAATTGTCAAAATACCTTAGTTTTAGAGACAAGAAGACCAAAAAATTGCCTATTTATATGGTTAAAGTGGAGGAAGAAGCCCAATTTTTATATGATGACCAGGAGCTGGCAAAGGCGATAGCTAAGCTTGAAAAGACCCTCGGAAAAGACGTTGAAGTAAGCGCAAAGAGTGGCCATGTGGTGGAATTTTATGAGGCAAGAGACGCTGAAAAGGTTATTGAAAAAGTAGAAAAATTAGGGTTTAAGATAGAACAGATATTCGAGCCGGATGCTAATTTAAAGAAAAATGCTTTTAAGATGGAGTCAGAAGATGATGTAAAAGGATTGGATACCTTAAAAGAGTGCCTTGATTATATCAAGGAAATAGCCAAAAGGGGTCTGCATATACAAAGGTACAAGGGCCTCGGCGAGATGAATCCTGTGCAGTTATGGAGTACTACCATGGATCCTGAGACGCGCACGCTGTTAAAAGTTACCATGGAAGATGCTGTTAAAGCTGACGAGATGTTTACTGTGTTAATGGGCGATCAAGTGGAGCCCAGGAAAAATTTTATAGACAAATACGCTCTTGAAGTGCGCAATTTAGATATATAAAAGGAGCGCTAACACCAAGAAAAGGTAGAATCTATGTACGCGCAGAACGAAAAATTAATACCGGTTTACATTGAAGATGAAATGAAGAATTCTTACCTCACTTACGCGATGAGCGTAATCGTGGGGAGGGCCTTGCCGGATATAAGGGATGGGCTGAAGCCGGTGCATAGGCGCATACTTTACGCGATGATGGACCTGGGCCTCGAGCACTCGAAGCCTTACAAGAAGTCCGCGAGGATAGTAGGTGAATGCTTTGTAAAAGACACCCTTGTCCTGTCAAAAAAAGGCCTTGTCCCTATACAGGATATTGGCCGAGGCGATCTGGTCTATACACAGAAAGGGTTGGGAAGAGTCACGGAGTTGTATGAAATGCCCCCAAAGCAATTGTTAAAGGTTACTCTTGATAATGGTGTTTCTAACGTTGTTACGCCCTTGCAAAAATTAAAAATCCTGAATAAAGATTTCCGGTTCGAATGGAGAGACGCCGACAAAATAAAGCCGGGCGATCACGTTGTTTTAAAGTCACATTACCCCTCGGTAAAGAAAAACGTAAAACTAAAAAAAGTCAACCGGTTAAACCCGGAGCGCTTAAACGAGGACATAGCGTATCTTTTAGGGATTTTTACGTCGGAGGGCTGGATAGAGAAAAACAAGGACAGAAAAGACACATATAGAATTGGCATTGCTTGTAATAGCCGCGGCATAATAGACAAAGTAGCGGATATATTGATGAAAGAGTTTGATTATCTGCCAAACATAGAGAAAATCCCGTATGTTTACATCAATGCAAAAGGCGAAACAATAGAGAGATGTAGATACCAGATAAGGATCTCCAGGGGCTATATCACCAAGTTTCTTATAGAGAACTTTAATATTGCGGAAGCCAAGGCGCCAACCAAGAAGATACCGGATCAAATATTTATTTCACCCAAAACTGTTATTTACGCATTTATATCGGGCCTGATAGACGGCGATGGCAGTGTGCATAAAAACAGGGCTACTGTTCATTATGGGTCTGTATCAGAAGAACTTATAGATAAATTACAAGTCTTGCTTCAGCAATTAGGGGTATTTAGCGCAAGGCGTGTCGATAATACCACAGGGGAACATTTTGTCAACGGCAAGAAGGTTGTAAAAAGATTAAGATTCCACTATCTGGAATTTTCAGGGGTCAATGCTAAAGAGTTGGCGTCCAAAACTGCTTTATATGACAAAGAAAAGGACGTTAAGCGCGCTAATCTTCTTGGAAGAAACCTTAAAAAGTCAATGTTTGAAACAATCCCTTATTTTGCCAGGAATATATTCAGCGAGCTTAGTAAAAGTCATATAGGGGGCGGTTGGTATATAGGCACCTCCGGGGAAAAATTCAGGGCAGGTGTAAAATATTCAACAGGGGCTAAGATCAGATATTCAAAAGATCTGCAGGAAAAGCCGTTGAGGAAATCGCAGATCGTAGAATGGGGGATCAAAGAAAAGCTGGAAAAAATCAATTCCCCGCTTTACGCTTTTGTCAAAGATATAATAGAGAACGATGTATATTTTATGAGGGTGGCGTCTGTGACCAAAGCAGGCACGCAAGTTACATATGATATACAGGTAGAAGGAGAGCATGAATTTATAGCCAATGGCATGGTGTCACATAATTGCCTTGGCAAATACCACCCTCATGGCGATACCGCTGTCTATGATTCGCTTGTCAGGATGGTGCAGAAGTTTTCTCTTAGATACCCATTGGTGGACGGACAGGGTAACTTTGGTTCTGTTGACGGGGATTCGGCAGCTGCAATGAGATATACAGAGGCGCGCATGGCGTCTATTGCCGATGAATTGCTGGAAGACATCGATAGGAACACAGTGGATTTTGTCCCTAACTTTGATGAATCTCTTGAAGAGCCCAGCGTTTTGCCGGCTAGACTGCCGAATCTTTTAGTAAACGGCTCAAGTGGTATAGCGGTGGGCATGGCTACAAACATTCCCCCACATAATCTCAACGAGATAGTGGATGCCATAGCGAAAGTAATCGACGACCCTGATATTTCCATAAAAGACCTGATGAAGATAGTGAAGGGGCCGGACTTTCCGACAGGCGGCATTATCTGCGGCAGGGAAGGCATTAAAGAGGCTTTTGAAACAGGCAGGGGCCGTCTTAAGCTGCACGCAAAAGCAGCCATTGAACAACAGAAAGGCAATAAAGAAGCTATTATAATAACGGAGATCCCTTATCAGGTAAATAAATCAAAGCTTATAGAAGACATGGCTAACCTGGTGCAGGACAAGAAGATCGAAGGCATCTCTGACATACGGGACGAATCTGATAAAGAAGGCATGAGGATCGTTATAGACCTAAAGCGCGACCAGAACGCCCAGGTAGTCCTTAACCAGCTTTACAAACGCACCCAGATGGAAACGACTTTCGGTGTTATCATGCTGGCGCTTGTCGACGGCAGGCCGAACGTCCTTAACCTGAAACAGGCGCTCGAATTATATATAAAGCACAGGCAAGAAATAGTAAAA
>JAHIUV010000143.1 GCA_018817035.1 Candidatus Omnitrophota bacterium
CAATGTGCAAAAAATGCACATTGCTTTCTCTGACAAACCTGTGAAGATGTATAACCTTGATGTTGTCATCTCTGTTGGCTATCGCGTTAATTCAAAGCGAGCTACGCAATTTCGTATATGGGCAACAGATGTCTTAAAGAGACACTTAACTGACGGCTATACTCTAAACGAGAAGAGGCTTAGAGAAAAAACAGACAGACTGGAAGCGTTGCAAAGATCGATAAGGCTTATAGCCGGCATTAAAGAGCGCAAAGAGCTTGACCATCGGGAAGCTATGGGGCTTTTGGATGTTATAAGCGATTATAGTTATGGGCTGGGGTTACTGGATGATTATGATAATAAAAAGATTAAAATAGCAAAGGTAACCTCTGATGAAAAATTCAGGCTTGATTATGAAGGCGCGCTGGGCGCTGTTGGCGAGTTAAGAAAAAAATTTGGCTCATGCTCTTTCTTTGGAAAAGAAAAAGATAAGACCTTTAGGAGTTCGATAGGCATGATCTATCAGACTTTTGACGGTAAGGAACTCTATCCGAGTGTCGAGGAAAAGGCCGCGAATCTCTTATATTTTATCGTGAAAAACCATTCATTTATAGATGGGAATAAGCGTATTGCCGCGTCTATTTTTTTATGGTTTTTGGAGAAAAATAAACTTTTATATAGGCGTGACGGGGTAAAACGCTTAGCGGATAATGCGTTAGTGGCCCTTACTCTAATGACAGCTGAAAGCGATCCTGCTGAGAGGGATATCATAGTGAAGATCGTGGTTAACCTTATTAATGGGGATAATTAAAGGGGGTGTCCCCAAATGGGACGTCCCTTATATTTGACGATTAAGAGGTGTAGGTGAATAGGTCTTTTAGTGTGTGGTTTTTTTTGGTTGTTTTGTTTAGCGCGTTAAGGACTTTTGATTGCGCGTGTGGGGTCAGGCGACGGCCTTTCATTGCGCGGGTGACCATTTTATGCGTGAGCTGTTCATCTGAATGGGCTACCAGATCGTGTGGCTTGAGTCCGTTTGCCGCCATGATCTTTAAGATCGGTTGTTCTCCGAGGTTTCTTTCTGTTTCTAACATGTTCTATCCTCTTATTTTAGCGATGTTTATTGTGCCGTTTTGGCTCTTCCCTATCAAAGTGTCCCAGTTTTGAGCTCCGATTTGTCCCAGGGACACTTTGGTGAGGGAAATCGCAAACGGTACATTTTATTTTATTTTGTACAAGTGTTCCACTTTTTTTCTGGCCCAGGGGGTCCTTCTCAGGAATACCAGGCTGGACTTAATGCTGGGGTTTTTTGCGAAACAGTTTATCCTGATCTTTCGGGACATTCCTTCCCAGCCGTATTTTTCTACCAGGCTCGTAAGGATCATTTCGAGGGTGATGCCATGAAGAGGGTCTTTGTGCTTATGGTCGGTCATCGTGTCGCCCTTCTTTGCTGCCTATATACATGTGGTATTCCAGGAGCCGGCATTCTATCTTGGCGTTAAAGAAAATCAGCCGGCGGCTGGCCTTTAAGCCCACTTTCTTTGCCAGGGGCATATTTCCCGTAAAGACATATCCTGTATACCCCGCGCATTTATTCTTAAAGAAATCCCCTATGCTTTCATAGACTTTCTCCAGCTCAGGTTGTTTTCCGAGCCTATAGCCGTATTCCGGGTTAAGGATAATTATTCCTTTTTCTTCAGGGATGGGTGTATCCCTGAAATCACATACATGAAATTCTATGAGCTGGTCGACTCCGGCGGTTTGGGCGTTTTTCTTCGCGGACTCGATCGCGTTTTTATCAATGTCTGTCGCGATGATCCGAAAAGGCAATTCTTTTCTTGACCGGGCGCGCGCTTCTTTTCGTAAAGCGCCCCATGCTTCCTGATCAAAGCCTATTATATGCTTTAACCCGAAATTGCTCCGCAAGAGCCCCGGCGCGCGGTTTAAGGCAATGAGAGCCGCTTCTATCGCTAGCGTACCGCTTCCGCACATGGGATTTACCAAAGGTTGTGAACCGTCAAAGCCTGTGGCGCACAGCAGGGCGGCTGCCAGGTTTTCCCGGAGCGGGGCTGTATGGGGGATTTTTCGATAGCCACGGTCTGAAAGTTTTTTGCCGGAAGCATTAAGATATAGCCAGCATTGTTCCTCGTTCCAATAAAAATTGATCACTACATTGTCCCTGTCAGGCCCGGAGTTTGGCCGACTGCCGCGTTTTTCGGCTATCCGGTCAACGATCGCGTCTTTTACTTTTTGGCTCGCGAAAACTGAATTATTGATAGAAAGGGTATTTACGCGGGATACGATACTGAGGTATTCTGAGGGTAAAATATAATCTTCCCACGGAAACGACACGACCTCTTTATATAGTTCATCGGGGTTTTTGCACGAGAATTGTTTGAGCAGGCAGAGAACGTTAACGCCTGTGCGCAACATGAGATTAAGCCTCATCGCGTCATGTAATGAGGCGGCTATCTCTATCCTGGTATCGGAAACAGATTTAGCCGTGTAACTCAGTTGTTCTATCTCCCGGCGTAAATAGCCGGAGACTCCCCTGTCGCACGTAATTACCAGCGTCTCATTTTTGCGCATGTCCATGGGTGTATCCCCCGGCAGGTCTTGTTCTTATTCTGTCGGCTTTGACTTAAACGAAGTAATCGTGATGACTTTTCCCTGACTAATCGTATCTTCTACTTTAGCTTTAACCCATCGTTTTAACAGATTTCGTGTCAATGGGATCAATCCCATAAAACCTACTATATCAGTCAATAAGCCGGGGGTTAAAAGCAAGATGCCGCTGCATAAAATTAAAACTCCGTCAAACAGTTTATCCGCCGGCATTACGCCCTGATTTATATCTTCTTGTATTCTGCGCAGAGTAATAAGTCCCTGCATTTTTGCCAAATACGCGCCTGCTATGCCTGTAAGCAGGACGAGCCCGATCGTATAAGCTATCCCCATATACTGGCCGATCTTTATTAAAATGGCTAATTCTACAAGTGGTACCAGAGTAAATAGTAAGATCAAGTATCCTAACATGGTCTCCTTATAATGCCAAATCCGGCTCCGTTTCTCATGCTGATATCCGAGGCATCAAAGGCATTATCTCCAAATTTTTCTTCCAACTCGTTCCATAGCTTTTTCATGTCGTCACATTGCCTGATGTCATCCAATATCACATAACTGGGGCTCAGCTTGTCGGTATAAATATTTATATTCTCTTTTGTATGCTCATACTCATGCAGTGAATCAATATAAAGAAGGTCTATGTCTCTGTCAAAGGACGAGGTGACTTTTTTCATGACTTCTTCATCCAGTGAATCACCCTGTATTCTATTTATACTAGGATATTTTTTAAACCCTTCTTTATTTTTATAGGCAATATCCACTGTTACTAATTGACTGGGCGCAATACCATCTTCGTGCAATCCTTTACTGATAGACATGATAGAACCGCC
>JAHIUV010000144.1 GCA_018817035.1 Candidatus Omnitrophota bacterium
CTCGACTCGTCCTTCGACAGGCTCAGGACTTCGCTCGAATAATATTGTATGAGATTGCTTCTCCGCCTAAGGCGGATCGCAATGACATAGATGTGATTCTCGACTCGTCCTTCGACAGGCTCAGGACTTCGCTCGAATAGTATTGTATAAGATTGCTTCGCTTCGCTAGCAATGACATTAGGCACCCCTGTGTCTTATGTATGAAGAAACATAGCCTTGCTATGTAATTCTAAGTAGAAATAAACCAAGTACTTGAAAAAGTTTGATTTATGTGGTACTATACTTATGTATTATAGTTAGTCAAATGTAACCATGGAGATACATATGGCAAACAAAAAAACATTTAGTTCTCTTAGCCAAACAGAGACAGGACTTATAGCGCGGCTTGTATATGAAAACAAAGAGATCGTAACAGCAAAAGAATTGGATATTTTTTTACCTGCCGGTTTTTCTTACAGAAGACAGCTGGTATTCAGGCTCAAAAAGAAGAATATTTTAATCCCTATAAAAAGCGGTATATATATTTTTGTCCCCTTAGAATCTGTTCCTACGGGACGACGCGTTAGTGAGTTTATTATTCCGTCAGTTTATTTCCCTGATGGGAATTACTATATTGGATATTCGACAATGTTTAATTATTACAATTTTATAGATCAGCAGTTTCAGAAAGTGTATGTTATTAATACGCGTTTGAGCAAAGAAAAGAAAATAGCCGGGATTCTATATAAATTTATAAATGTGTCCGAGGCACAAATGTATGGAATTGAAAAGAAGCTCGTGAGGGGCGTTAATGTATATATAAGTTCAAAAGAGAAGACTCTTATCGACCTTATCTATTTTAATAAACCGGTAGGCGGGTTGTTCCCGGCAGGAGAAATAGTAGAGAGGTTTGTAACAGAGAAAAGGTGCGATGTAAAAACACTTATTGATTATGCAGCGCGGTTCCCTAATATAAAAACGCGCAAATACGTGGGATATATACTGGAAAAATGCGGAATTAATGATGTGTTGTTGAAGCCGCTTATAAAAAGTATTCAAGAAACATCGATTGCTTCATTTTTAAAATCAAGAAAAGGTACGTTAAATAAAAAATGGAGAGTCATTATCAATGATACACGAGGATAAAGAACAATTTTTTACTCTCATCGATCGTATTGCATCGTTAACAGGTTTTTACGCGCCACTTGTGGAGAAGGATTATTATTTAACGTTACTACTTTCACGTATACATGAACTATCAGAAAACCTTATTTTTAAAGGAGGGACGTGCCTTAATAAAATATACTACTCATACTATCGTTTGAGTGAAGATATTGATTTCAATATGCTGCTCCCTCAGTATAAGGCTACGCGAGGCGAGAGACGCAAATGTATCCAACCGATCAAGGATAGCATAGAGGGATTTGTTAAGCAATTTGGAATAAAGATAGACGATGCCGGTGATCCCGGACGAAATGAATCGAAGCAGTATGTATATTATCTCGTATATGATTCTGTCACAATGCTTTCAGAGCAGACAGTTAAATTTGAAATAGGACTCAGGTTTAATACTATTTTGGCAACAGAAAAAAGGCAGGTGCGGCATAAATTTAAACATTCTTTTACCGATGAACCGTTGGTTGATGGCGGAGAAATTCAATGCATGGCATTAAAAGAAATTGTGTCGGAAAAATTACGCGCAGGCGCGATACGAAAAATTATAGCGCCTCGAGATTTCTACGATATTGACTTTCTTCTGCGTAATAAGTTTGATTTGACCAATAAAGAAGTAATAACTCTGCTTAAAAAGAAACTTCAAGAGGATGATGCTGATACAGATTTAGGTAAATATAGGAAGAACCTCGGTAGGTCAGATGAAGAAATAAAAGATATGAATTCACGTATTGAAACAGAGCTATTTGATGTTTTGACACCCGAAGAACGCAAAAATTTTGATTTGAGCACAGCTCTTAAAAGAATTAACAAAGCTATGGGCGCGATTGGGCGATGAGAAAGAATTCAGGCACTCCTGTGTCTTATATGTAGAGGGAGGTAACCGGTTAGTTATCAGGGTAATTATTATTCTTCGAGCGAACCCTTCGACTATGCTCTGGGTAAACTCCGTGAGTCGAGAAGTCGATTTAGTTCTCGACTACGTCCGCGTTTGGCGGACTTCGCTCGAACAATATTGACACGCCGCCCCCGTTGACTCACCGGTTACATAATT
The DNA here is from genome assembly GCA_018817035.1 of Candidatus Omnitrophota bacterium. Taxonomy (GTDB): domain Bacteria; phylum Omnitrophota; class Gorgyraeia; order Gorgyraeales; family Gorgyraeaceae; genus JAHIUV01. Next base: position 2,207 of record JAHIUV010000144.1, read on the forward strand.
GACAATAATAATAAAATTTAGATGGAGCACCTTGACTAAGGATAAATTGTATAGTATACTCCTAATAGGTTCAACTAATTAGGAGGACAGTCCTATATGGAAAATATAAAAAGAATCTTAAAATTAGATCTTCCCAGAGGCCAATCCGCTTTTTTATGGGGGCCAAGGAAGACAGGAAAGACCAGTTATCTTAAAAAGAATTTTCCCGATAGCTTGTATTATGATTTTTTAAAGACCGACTTGTTTCTTGAACTATCCAAAACCCCTTCTTTATTCCGCGAAAGGTTGATTGCAAAAGAAGAAGCCTTGCTATCTAAACCTATTATATTAGATGAAGTCCAAAAGATCCCACAGATACTGGATGAAGTCCACTGGCTTATAGAAAATAAAGGGCTGAGTTTTATATTATGCGGCTCAAGTGCCAGAAAACTAACAAGGAGCCATGCTAATTTACTGGGAGGCAGGGCATGGTGTTATCGACTTTTTCCGTTTGCAAGCGCCGAACTTAAAAATATAGGCCTCTTAAGGGTATTAAATCAAGGAATGCTGCCTTCACATTATCTGGATGAAAAGAATTACAAAAAATCCCTGACAGCGTATGTTCAGGATTATTTAAAGGAAGAGGTGTTTAATGAAGGACTTGTACGGAATATTCCCGCTTTTTCAAGATTTTTCGATGCAGTAGGCTATTCTCATGGTGAATTGACAAATTATTCAAATATTGCCAGAGACTGCGGGGTAGACGCTAAGACGGCAAGAGAATATTATCAGATATTAATAGATACGTTGTTGGCAATAAGGCTGGAGCCTTTTAAGAGAAGACAGTCCAGGCAGGTTATCACTAGCGCCCCTAAATTTTATCTTTTTGATGTGGGTGTTGCCGGTATTTTGGCTAAGCGCGTCCTGGAAGAAAAAAAGGGGGAGGAATTTGGCAGGGCATTTGAGCATTTTATTCTTATGGAGATAAGTGCTTATAACTCATATAGTGATTTAAATTTTGATATTAACTTTTGGAGGACAAAATCCGGATTAGAGGTGGATTTTGTACTTGGAAAAGGCAAGGTAGCTATAGAAGTAAAAGGATCAAGCAGGATCGACAGCAGGGATTTAAAGTCATTAAAGGCGTTTATCGAAGAATATTCTCCGCAAAAAGCTGTGCTAGTTTGCAATGAGAAGGAAAGAAGAGTCAGTGATAAAATACAGATCATGCCTTGGAAGGATTTTTTGTTTGAATTGTGGGCAGGTAATATTCTATGAATAGGATGAAAATATTAAGAATTATTGCCAGGCTTAACATCGGCGGCCCTGCTAGGAATGCGGTGTTGTTGACAGAGGGGTTCTCGACTTCGTCCGCCTCCGGCGGACTTCGCTCGAACAATATTGAAACTGTATTGGTATGCGGGGAAGTTGCTAAGGGCGAAGGGGATATGATGTGGCTTGCCCGGGAAAAGGGGATAAATCCTGTGATAGTGCCTGAACTGGGTCGGGAGTTATCGTTTATTAATGACTGGGTAGCGTTCTGGAAGATATATGGGATTATTTGCAGGGAAAAGCCTGATATTATACATACGCATACGGCTAAGGCGGGGACATTGGGGAGGTTGGCGGGGGTGGTGTATAATATTTTGAGATTGCTTCGCTTCGCTCGCAATGACAGGACAGTTGTCTTAGTGCATACGTTTCATGGGCATGTTTTGCATAGTTATTTTGGGCGGGTCAAGAGTTTTGTTTTTATATGGATAGAAAAGATATTGGCGCTTTTTACGGATAAGATAATTACTGTGAGCAGTAATCTGGAAAGAGAGCTGTCTGGGATATTCAGGATAGCGCATGAGAAAAAGTTTTCTGTTGTGGAGCTGGGGTTTGAACTGGATGGGCTGTTGAAAATGCCGGCAAAGAGCGGAACGGATTGCATAAATATAGGTATTGTCGGACGTTTGGTGCCGGTGAAGAATCATAGGATGTTGCTCAGGGCATTAAAAAGGGTGAAGGGTGAAGGGTGTAGAGTGAAACTGATTGTTATCGGAGATGGGGAATTGCGTGCGGAACTTGAGGCTTATGCTCGAGAACTGGGGATCTATGATATTGTGGAGTTTCGGGGATGGGTTAAGGATTTGAGGGAAGTTTATGGAGATCTGGATATTGTGGTGCTTACTTCACTTAATGAGGGGACGCCGGTATCTCTTATAGAGGCAATGGCAGCGGCAAGGCCTGTGGTGGCTACAAGGGTCGGGGGTGTAGGGGATGTTGTCAGTGATGGAAAAAATGGATATCTGGTCAAATCCGGGGACGTAGAGGGTTTTGCCGAGAAATTATCAGAACTGATAAAGGATAGGGATAAGAGGTTAAAGTTCGGCGAAGAAGGCAGACGTTCAGTAAAAGACAGATTTTCGAAAGATAGGTTGATAAAGGATGTGAAAGAGTTGTATAATAATATTTTGAGCGGATAGGTTCTCGACTTCGCTCGAACGATATTTTTTGATTGAGCGTTAGTTCTCGACTTCGCTCGAACGATATTCTTTGGGCGAGCGTTGGTTCTCGACTCGTTTCACTCGCTCGAACAGTATTGGATATTCTTTGATTGAGCGTTGGTTCTTGACTCGTTTCACTCGCTCGAACAGTATTGGATATTTTTTGGGCGAGCGTTGGTTCTTGACTCGTTTCACTCGCTCGAACAGTATTGGATATTCTTTTGAAGGGAGATTAGGATATGAAAGTATTGATTACCGGTGGAGCCGGATTTATTGGGTCGCATCTGGCGGATGAATTGATTTCCGGAGGGAATGAGGTCATGGTTCTTGACGACCTTTCCACAGGTAGCTTTGATAATATCGAGCACCTGGACGGGCGTAAGGATTTTAGGTTTGTCGAGGGTACTATTTTAAACGAGGCCCTTGTTGATAAACTGGTCGAGCAGTGCGACGTGGTATATCATCTTGCCGCTGCCGTGGGAGTGGACCTGATAGTAAAAAAGCCCTTGGAGTCGCTTATAACTAATATAAAAGGAAGTGAGATCGTGCTCGAGATGGTGTACCGTTACCATAAAAAAGTCCTTATAACGTCGACATCAGAGATCTACGGAAAGAACACGAACGGGCCTTTAAAGGAAGAGGATGACAGGATACTCGGTTCACCTTTAAAATCCCGATGGGGATATTCCACGGCAAAGGCAGTGGATGAGATGCTCGCGTATATATATTGGAAGCAAAAAAAAGTGCCGACCGTGATAGTGAGGCTGTTTAATACTGTAGGGCCCAGGCAGACAGGCGCGTATGGAATGGTAGTACCTCGATTCGTTAATCAGGCGCTTAAAGGCGAGGATATAACCGTATACGGAAGCGGTAAACAATCAAGGTGTTTCCTGCATGTTAAAGATGTGGTAAATACCCTGATAAAATTAATGAATAATAAAGACGCTGAAGGCAAGGTCTTTAATATCGGCAGTCAGGAAGAGGTGACTGTAGAAGAACTTGCTAAAAAAGTTATTGATCTCACCAAAAGCGGATCTAAAATAGTTTATATACCATACGACAAAGCATACGAAGAAGGTTTTGAGGATATGCAGCGCAGGGTGCCTGATACCGGCAGGGTAAGGGACGCTGTAGGGTTTAAGCCTACTATAAACCTTGACGGGATAATAAAGAGTGTGGTGGAGTATAGCAGGAAGCATTAACACTGTAACCGGTGAAGTTGTTGAGGGAGTATATCAATATTGTTCGAGTGAGCCGACAAATATTCTTCTCGACTATGCTCGAAGGATATTTGTCGGCGAGTCGAGAACGATAATGACATATTGGAATGCAGCTTTATGATAAAGACCTACCTGATACCGTTTTTAGCCTCATTCGCTATTTCAATTTTACTTACCCCTGCCATAAGAAGGATCACGCTTGCCAAAGGGTATATTGCCAAGCCCAAAGGGGATAGGTGGCATAAGAAAGATACCGCTATTTTTGGCGGCGTGGCGATCTTTATTTCTTTTATAGTCCCTTACGCTATATTCGTAAAGTTCAACATAGAGTCCGTCGGGATCATTTTATGCGGGGCTATTATTTTTGCCCTGGGCATTTTTGATGATATAAAACATATAAAGCCTCACACCAAGCTGATAGGCCAGATAATTATCGCGTCTTTATTAGTCACTTTTGGTGTCAGCATAAAGGTGATCCCTTACAGGATAATAAGCATGCCGCTTACTATCCTGTGGATAGTGGCCATTGTCAATTCTTTCAATCTCCTGGACAATATGGACGGGCTTTCCGCGGGTATCGCGGCCATTGTAAGCGGAATCTTATTTTTATGTTCGCTTTTAAGTGGGAATGTCTTGGTGGCGCTTCCGGCGTTGATACTCATGGGAAGCTTGCTTGGGTTTTTAAGGTATAATTTTAATCCCGCTAAGATATTTATGGGTGACTGCGGCAGTATGTTTATAGGTTTTATGCTGGCTGCCATAACATTGCAGGGGAGCTGGAAGGAGTCTACCCATTTAGTGATGATACTTGCCATACCTGTCCTGGTATTGGCTGTGCCGATATTCGATACTATCTTTGTGACCATAGCGAGAGGTCTGAGCTCACACAGGATATTTGAGGGTGGTAAAGACCATATATCGCACAGGATGGTGGTGCTGGGGCTTTCGGAGAAAAGCGCGGTATTCGTGCTGTATTTTATAGCGTTGGTTTTCGGGGTCATAAGCGTGCTTTCTATGTTTGTTTCCCCGGCAATAACGTTAATATTGATCATGGTGGCGGCTGTCAGCCTTATATATTTTGCCGCGTTCTTAGGCAAGGTCAAGGTGTATGACGATGATAGCCCCGCGGCAGTTAAAAAAAAGAACGGCAATGTGGTCCTGAACAGCGTCTTATTATATAAGCGGAGGGTACTCGAGGTATTTATTGATTTTATATTGATATGCGTGGCGTATCTGTCGGCGTACCTGTTGAGGTTCGAGGGTGTCTTGTCCCCGGGCAACCAGGATATTATCGTAAAATCCCTGCCTTTAGTATTGATCATAAAATACCTGGTGTTTTTCAAGTTTGGCCTTTACAGGGGGATATGGCGGTATGTCGGCGTGCCGGATCTTATAGATATATTTAAGGCTGTGCTGACAGGGTCTATTTTTTCCGCGGCAACAGTGCTTTTTATATGGAGATTCCAGGGGTTTTCAAGGGCAGTTTTTGTCATTGACTGGCTTTTGCTTTTTATACTGATAGCCGGGGCAAGGATATTGGAAAGGATATATAAGGAGATATTCGATCAGGCTAACTTAAAAGGCAGGAATGTCCTTATCTATGGAGCGGGAGACGCGGGAGAGATCGCGTTGAGGGAGATAAAGAATAACAAAGTACTGCATTATAAGCCTGTTGGTTTTTTGGATGATGATAAAGAGAAAATAGGCAGGCGCATACACGGAATCCCTGTTCTGGGCTCAAGGGAAAACCTTAGTCATGTGGTAAAGCAAAAGGAGGTCAATGAGCTGATAATAGCCATACCTGACCTCCCGAAAGATATATTGGAAGACGTGATGGGCCTTTCCAGAAGCCTGGAAATAACCTGCAGGAAGATGCAGGATATCCTGCCCAGGTAGCCATTGCTGTAACTTGAGTTCTCGACTTCGCTCGAACAATATTCTTCGAGCGTAGTCCCGAAGTATCGGGACGGAGTCGAGAAGGTAAATAGAAAACAAGGCTCCGTCCCCTGTTTTCCCATAACCTTGACTAATTACCCTAAATATGGTATATTTAGGGTAGTAGAGTGCCCTAAATTCTCAATAATTAGGGTAATTAATAAATGGAGTCAATATGCAATTAATTAAGAGAAGTATACAGGAAAGCATAGAACAAAAGCTTTTTAAGGGTAAAATAATTATTATTTATGGCAGTAGACGGGTAGGTAAAACAACCCTCGCGAAACAGATACAAGAAAAATACCCGGATACTTCGATTTACCTGAATTGTGATGAGCCTGACATAAGGAATGCTTTTACTAACGTTACTTCTACGGAAGTTAAGAATTTTATAGGTGATAAAAAGCTTGTTTTTTTGGATGAGGCCCAGAGGATAGAAAATATAGGCTTGTCTTTAAAGATAGCTGTTGATAGTTTTCCCGATATTCAGATAGTGGCTACAGGGTCATCTTCTTTTGAATTGTCCGATAAGATCAATGAACCTCTTACCGGCAGAAAATACGAGTTTCATTTATACCCTTTCTCAATAGATGAACTACAGCAGATTTACTCATGGCCTGAGACCTTAAGGGTATTGGAGGCAAGAATATTATTTGGAATGTATCCTGAAATAATTCAGGCCTCCCGGGATGAAGTCAAGGCTCTTCTCAGGAGTATAGCCGGCAGTTATTTATATAAAGATGTCCTTCAGTACCAGAATATAAAGAATCATGATATATTAGAAAGGCTTTTACAGGCTTTAGCTCTACAGATAGGAAATGAAGTATCCTATAATGAACTGGCGGCTACTCTTGGAATTAACAAGAAAACAGTCGCTAATTATATTCAGATATTGGAAAAAGCGTTTGTCATTTTCAGGCTTGGGCCTTTTAGCAGGAACCTAAGGAAAGAATTAACTAAACTCAGAAAGATATATTTTTATGATACAGGCATAAGGAATGCCCTGATAAATAACTTTAATAATTTTAATTTAAGGCAGGATGTCGGGGCATTATGGGAGAATTTTATTATAAGTGAGAGGATTAAGTTTAACGGCAATTCGAGTAAGGATGTTAATAGCTATTTCTGGAGGACGCATAAACAAGAGGAAATAGACTATATAGAAGAAGCAGGCGGCATTTCGGGTTTTGAGTTTAAATGGAAAAAGGGAACGTTTAAATTTCCCGGAACATTTATCAAAGCTTACCCGGACGCTAAAATCAGGGTCGTTACAAAAGAAAATTTCAGGGATTTTTTGACTTAAAGGAAAATAGGGGATGAAAGCCCTCTTTTCCTGGTTCTCGACTTCGCTCGAACGATATTATTTGAGCAGGCATTGGTTCTCGACTTCGTCCGCCTCTGGCGGACTTCGCTCGAACGATATTATTTGAGCGTAGTCC
>JAHIUV010000019.1 GCA_018817035.1 Candidatus Omnitrophota bacterium
AGAATATTGTTTGAGTCTCTCTGCCTCGCTCGAAGAATATTGTTTGAGTCTCTCTGCCTCGCTCGAAGAATATTGTTTGAGTCTCTCTGCTTCGCTCGAAGAATATTATTTGAACCTCTCGGCTTCGCTCGAAGAATATTATTTGAACCTCTCGGCTTCGCTCGAAGAATATTGCCATCTCGAACCTCTCTTAACTTCACAGTGCATTGCAGTTTTGTGAAGTTATCTTCCTGGATATCTTGTAATCTTCTATTGCAAGAAATGGTTAATTACGATAAAATACTATATTAACGATATATCATATATATGGAGGCAAGATGAAAGCTAAAGATGTCATGTCAACCAATGTTATCAGCGTTTCTCCTTCTACAGGGATGAGGGAGATCTATGATGTCTTCAAAAAGACGCGGTATGGAGGCATACCTGTCCTTGATGAAGAAAAGAGAATACTTGGTATGATCACAAAGGCTGAGATATTGGCTGTGTTTTTGCCCGATTACTTTGATATGCTGGGAGAAAATATCGTATTTATAGATGATTTCGGTGTCCTTGACGAAGAATTTGAGACTATGCCTTCTTTTGAGCTTTTTTTGGCCGAGGATATCATGAAGAAAGGTTCTGTTACGGTTGATGAGAACGCTTCTCTTTTGAAAGTAGTGGCGATAATGAAAAAGTGCAATGTTCGCAGGATACTTGTGGAAAAGAGCGGTATATTTAAAGGCATTATTACAAGAGGGGATATCTGTAAGGCTTTTTTTGAACGCGGAGGCACAGGGGCGATATGATCAATGGTATGGTCGCTTTAATAATAGTTTTGGTTACGCTTTATTTCGTCATAACCGAGAAAATAGATAAAGTGATAGCGGTATTATGCGGCGCTATACTTATGGTAATTTTCGGTATGATAAGGGGGTTTTACGACCAGAGTGAAGCATTAGCGGCTATAGATTTTAATACTTTAGGCCTTCTTGCCGGGATGATGGTAACAGTAGCTATACTCAGAAAAACCGGATTTTTTACATATATCGCGATAACCCTTGCCAAGCTTTCAAAGGGAAAGCCGGTCATGCTTATGATCATTTTGGGCATATCCACGGCTTTTATTTCCATGCTCGTGGATAATGTCACTACTATAATAATCGTAGCCCCTATTTCGATCCTGGTGTGCGACATATTGGGGATTAAGCCTTTACCGATCCTTATGGCGGAAATATTGTTGTCGAATATAGGAGGGGTAGGGACATTGATAGGAGATCCCCCGAATATACTCATAGGTTCCGCGAGCGGACTTAGTTTTAACGATTTTCTGAAGAATCTTTTCCCTATAGTGGTCGTTACCATGGCTATCTCCACTGTCATGCTCAGGTTTATTTACAGAAAAGATCTTTCAGAAAAACCAAGGAATCTCCAGGCTGTTTTAAATATAGACGCACGCCGGGCTATAAAGGACAGGGGCGGCATGATGAAGTGTTTACTGGCACTGGGGATCACGTTTACTTTATTTTTTCTCCATGATAGTCTTGGATTATACCCTTCGTTTATAGCGTTGCTCGGGGCAGGCCTGGCGTTTTTATTTTTAAAGCCTGACCCTGAAGAGATATTTCATGATGTAGAATGGCCTGTCCTGGTGTTCTTCGCGTGTTTTTTTGTATTAGTCGGGGGCCTTGATAAGACGGGCATATTATTTGAATTCGCGAAAAAGACAGTCGTGTTGGCGAAAGTCGACATGAGGCTTTACAAAATATTGCTCCTGTGGTTTTCAGGAATACTGACTTCTTTTATCGGAAGTGTCCCGTTTACTATAATGATCATTCCTGTTGTGACTAATCTTATAAAAATGGGCATAGGCGGAGATTCTTTCTGGTGGATCCTGGCTCTGGGGATAGGGTTTGGCTGTAATGCTTTACCTGTCAGTTCGGCGGGCGGTATTCTTGGCATGTCAATAAGCGCAAGGTCCAGGAGCCCCATTGATATGAAAACCTGGCTTTCTTCAGCCACGGTAATAACGCTGGTGTCTCTTTTATTTATAACGGTTTTAATACTGGTCGGCATTTTGTAATCTTTAACTTCACGCTATTACATTGTAAGAGTGTGAAGTTAAGAGCGCTTGAGGTGTGTTTTTGAGAATGTTGCTTGCGCCTTTTTCTTTGGTTTATTATTTAATAGCCGCGGTTAGAAATTTTTTCTATGACAAAGGCCTTTTTAGGCCGCGCGGGATCGGTGCCAGGGTTATAAGTGTTGGGAATATTACGTGGGGCGGGACAGGCAAGACTCCCGCTGTTATATTTATAGCCAACTCTCTCTTGAGGAACAAAAAGCAGCCTGCTATACTTACGAGAGGCTATGGCAATGACGAAAAGACGCTGCTAACGGACTCAACGCGCGGGATACCGGTCATCACAGGAAGTGACAGGCTCAAGACAGGGAGGGACGCTCTTAACAGGTACTCGCTCGATACTATTTTATTAGATGATGCCTTTCAGCACAGGCGCGTCAAGAGAGATCTGGACATTGTCTGCATAGACGCCACGGATCCTTTCGGGAACAGGATGGTAATACCGGCAGGTTCGATGCGTGAGGGCATAGGCGGGCTTAAAAGAGCGGATATATTTTTGCTTACAAAAGTTGACCTTGTAAAAGACCCTATAGCCGTAAAAAAACTGGAAATAAAATTAAAAGACATAAATCCCTGCGTGCTTATCGTAAAGTCAGTTCATAAGCCGAAGAGTTGTTATAAGCTTTCGGATGGGCAATTGATAGACATGGGAATGCTGCGAGATAAGGGCATCGCGTTGGTTTCGGCTATCGGTAA
>JAHIUV010000145.1 GCA_018817035.1 Candidatus Omnitrophota bacterium
TAGGGAATATTTTAGGTAAATTAAGCATGAGCTCTCCGATACGCCCTCTTTTTATAAATATCATTACTCAGGCCAAGGTGTGTGTTTTTCATTATTTACGCTTGCTGTTCCTGCCGTTCGGGCTTTCCATCGACCACTATGTCCCCGCGTCCGGGTCTATTTTTGAATTCCCTGTTTTTATATCCATCATCATTATACTCGCCCTGTTGGTTTTTGCTTTTATGTCACGGCGCAAAAATAAGGCCATATCATTTTTCATTATATGGTTTTTTGTGAACCTTATCCCCACAAGTATCGTGCCTTTACATATTATAATGAACGAACACAGGCTTTACCTTTCTTCCGTCAGTTTCGGTTTTTTTATTTCCCTGGCCGTCTTGATATTGGCGGATATTCCCGGCTTAAAAAAAAACTTCGATTTTCCGGCCAATTAATCCTTATCTTCCTTGTGATCCTTTTCTCTGTTTTGACTCTGAATAGGAATTGTTTCTGGCAGGATTCGATCAAGCTCTGGAAGGCATCGGTCAGTTTGACGCCTTTTTCTAACCGCGGACACCATAATCTAGGCGTGGAATATCTCAAGAAAAATATGTATGATGATGCCGAAAGGGAGCTTAAGGAAGCCATAAGGATAAAGCCGGATTATTACTACGCGTATTCCTGCCTGGGATACCTCTATCACAAAAAGGGAGAGATAGAAAAGGCCCTGCAGTGTTATCGCTACAGCCAGGAACTTAAGCCTAATTTTTTTATTACTTTTTATCTCGCGGGGAATATCTATGATGATGAGGGGAAGATAGATGAGGCGATAAGCGAGTATCAGAAGGCTCTTATGTTTAATCCTGATTATGGAATGGGCCATTTTCGGCTCGGGGCGCTTCTTGATAAAAAAGGACTTTATTCTGACGCGGGAGAAGAATATAAAAAGGCTATAAGGGTTAGTCCTAACATTCCTGAGGTGCATTATAATTTGGGCATTATCTATGGCAGGCAAGGCAGTGCCAGGTCGATCGATGAGTTCAAAAAGGCCATAAAGATAAACCCTGATTATCCTGAGGCGCACTATAATTTAGCCATAAGTTACGCCGCGCTTATGCCTCCCAATATCAAATCAGCCGCGGAACATTTCGACAAAGCCGAAGAATTAGGATATAATGTTGATAAAGAATTAATAAGCGCGTTGTTAAAAGAAGAAATGCTTTATTAAGTCGTAACACATTAAAAATTAACAGGTTATGGACAAGTGAAAAGTTCCCGCGTTAGTATCATAATTATTATACTTTTGCTCACGTTTTTTTCCTGGCTTTCCATAAAAAGGAATATTGTCTGGAAAGACGCGCTTAGTATATGGGAGGAGGCTGTGGAGGTTTCTCCCTTATCCAGCATGGCGCATTATAACCTGGGCATAGTTTTTAATGAGAGAGGCGATCTGGATCCGGCAATAGAGCAATTTAGGCGCGCAATAGATCTGAACCCTTTATATACTCTTGCCTATACTTCTCTCGGGGTTGCCTATAGCCGAAAAGGCATCTTGGATATAGCTATAGAAGAACATAAAAAAGCCATAGCTTTGGATCCCGGCCTATCACAGGCATATAATAATTTAGGCCTTGTTTTTTTAAAAAGGTCTCAATTCAGCGAAGCCATTGAGAATTTCAAAACTGCTTTGGGCCTGAATCCAGGGCTGTTGGAAGCATATAATAATTTAGGCATTACCTATAGAAAAAGCGGGATGTTTAAGGAAGCTTTAGAGGTTTACGAGGAAGCAATTGGCATTGATTCGGGTTTTAGTATGGCGTATAATGGGATAGGCATAGTGTATGTTAATTTGGGTGAGATTAAAGAGGCCGGATACTGGTTTAGGAAAGCGATTGAGGTATCTCCCGGGACAGCAGGCGCGCGTGACGCGCAAAGCAATTTAACGCGTTTGGAAAAATTATCAGAGTAAGAGCCTTAACGGGTAAAATACGGAGGTATCGTGGCTAAAATAAGCGTTATTATTCCCGCCTATAATGAGGAAAAATCCATAGGGCAGGTGTTGGCGGGCTTGAAAAAACTGGAAAAAGATTATGAAGTCATTGTGGTGGACGACGGCTCAGAAGATAACACGTATTCCATAGCAAAGGATTCAGGGGTAAAGGCCATCCGTCATCCTTATAATAAAGGTTATGGCGCCGCTATCAAGACAGGGGTAAGGGCGGCTGTTTCTGACGTAATATTTTTAATGGACGCGGATACGCAGCATAATCCTGAAGACATTCCCAGGCTCTGTGAGTATCTGGATGATTTTGATATGATCGTAGGCGAAAGGGCCAGGGGTTCAAATGCCCCGTTAGAGCGAAGGTTTGGTAAATGGGCGCTGAGAAGGGTTGCTATTTTTTTGGCTAGGATGGATATACCTGACCTGAATTCAGGGTTTCGGGCAATAAAAAAAGACATCATGCTAAAATTTATACATATTTTGCCTGACACGTTTTCTCTTTCGACTACTATAACTCTCGCGGTAATAAAAGGCGGATATAATGTTAAATATGTACCTATAAAGACGGAAAAAAGGGTCGGCAGGAGTTCGCTTAACATTTTTAGGGATGGCTACAGGTCGTTACTTTTAATACTTTCGACCATTGCCCTTTTTGACCCATTGAGGGTATTCGCTCCCCTGGCAGTCCTCCTTTTTGTCCCCGGGTTTATTTATACCGCCTATCAGCTTATTCTTTTTCATAACGTTCCTGATTCAGGTATCCTGCTGGTTATCTCCGGTATGCTGATTTTCTTTTTTGGCATTCTTGCCGAACAGATCAGCCAGATGAGACGACAGATGAGATGAAAGCCCTTTTAATCTACCCGCCTAAAAAACATATGATCAAAACAAATGTCCCCGAGTTCGTGGATAAAGAGACGGGCCTGTACCCGCCTTTAGGGCTTTTGTATGTCGCCGGATTTGCCCGGGAAAACAGCAGTCATGAGATCAAAGTACTGGACGCGCAGGCAGAAGGCATGGATTATGCCCAGATAGAAGACAGGATAAGGCAGGAAAAGCCTGATATCGTGGGCATACAGGCTTTTACCTTTGCCCTGATAGATGTTATCCGGACAGCGAAGATAGCCAAAAAAGTCGATAAAAATATTATGGTATGCCTGGGCGGCCCTCACGTGAATATATACCCCGAAGAGACCATAAGTATGCCTGAAGTGGATTTTCTCGTCATGGGAGAAGGCGAAGTCAGGTTCACGAAATTACTTAACGCGTTGGATAAAAAAGAAAGATTAGAGGATATCGACGGTATTTTTTTTAAGGACGGTTTAAGGATCGTAAGGTCTCCCGCAAAAGGGTATGTAGAAGACCTGGATTCCCTGGCTTTTCCGGCTCGCGGCCTTACCCCTTATGAAAAATACTATTCGTTGCTGGCGAAGAGCACGCCTGTCACGACCATGATGACTTCTCGCGGCTGCCCTTTTAGGTGCCTTTTTTGCGACCGTCCCCATCTGGGAAAGAAATTCCGCTCCCGTTCCGCCGCTAACGTGGTAAAAGAGATGGAAGCCTGTGTTAAAATGGGTATACGCGAGTTTTTTCTCTATGATGATACTTTTTCGGTAGATAAAAAAAGGGCGCATGATATTTGTGACGAGATATTGAAGAAAGGACTTGATATCGGCTGGGATATACGCACGCGCGTTGATACGGTAGATGAAGATTTACTCAGGAAGTTAAAAAAGGCAGGTTGTGAAAGAGTGCATTACGGGGTTGAGGCAGGCACAAAGGAAATATTAAAAGTTTTACGCAAAGATATTGACCTTGAAAGAGTAAAATATATTTTTAAAAAAACCAAAAGCCTCGGGATGACCACGCTTGCTTATTTCATGTTTGGCTCGCCCACGGAAACAAAAGATCAGATACTAAAGACAATAGATTTTGCCATTAAGCTGGATCCGGACTTTGTCCATTTTTCGATCACCACGCCTTTTCCCGCGACTGAATTATATTATCTCGGGTTAGAGAGGGGTATTTTGAAAAAAGATTACTGGAAAGAGTTTGCTTCATCTCCTGATAAGGGCTTTGTCCCGGAGATATGGGAAGAGAACCTGTCAAAAGAGGAATTATCCGGGTTATTAAAGTTTGCTTATAAGCGTTTTTATACCAGGCCGGGATATATCATCAAGGAGTTGTTTAAAGTGAGGAGTATCGGGGAATTATTAAGGAAATTAAAAGCCGGATTGAACGTGATCAAGAGTTAAACATGAAAATAGCTTTAATAAATGTCCCTTATCTGGAAGTATACGGCAAGCTTAATGTGGGGAAGAATTCAAGTTTTCCCCTGGGGCTTGGGTATATTGCCGCGGTTTTAAGGCAGGCAGGCCATGATGTAAGCCTATTTGACCCTGAACCCGAAGGCATGGACATGGACGGGATAAAAGAATATCTGTTAAGGAATAAACCTGACATAGTAGGCCTTTCCTGCGCTACGGCAAACTTTAAGAACGCTTTATCCATAGGCGCTGTTGTTAAGGAGGTGACGAATGCTGTAGTGGTCCTCGGAGGAGTGCACGCCTCGGCGCTGCCCCGCGAGATCCTGAGCAATTTTTCCCAGTTTGATTTTTTGGTCATAGGTGAAGGGGAAGAGACGATAACCGAACTCGCGAAATCCCTTGAAACAGGTTCGGCGGACATTAAAAACATAAAAGGCATCGCGTATAAGAAAGAAGGTACGGTTATAATAACTGAGCCAAGGCCTTTTATGTCCCCGGAAAAAATGGAGAAGCTCCCTTTTCCGGCAAGAGACCTGGTCAATCTCAAATTATACCGTCCTCAAGTCCATTTGAATCGCGGCAAGCTCGCGGCAACCATGCTTACCTCACGCGGTTGTCCGGCTAAATGCACTTTTTGCGCGTCTTACCTGACTACAGGCTACGCGTTCCGCTGGCGCAGTCCTGAGAGCGTGGTGAATGAGATAGAAACCCTGGTCCGTGAGTATGGAGTGGAACACATAGTTTTTGTGGATGATACCTTTACATTCCTTAAGGATAGGGCAATAAAGATATGTGATCTTATTTTGCGAAAAGGGCTTAAAATCGACTGGTATTGTTTCGCGCGCGTAGACAAAGTTTCCGAAGAGTTGCTTACGGTGATGAAAAAAGCGGGCTGTTTCAGCCTTTTATTCGGTATAGAATCAGGCGATGAAAAAGTGCTGAAGAATATCAAGAAAGGTATTACGCCGGATCAAGCCAAACAGGCGCTGGCAATAGCCAATAAGATGGGTTTTAAGACGCTGGCGGGATTTATGTTCGGGAATCCCGGCGAGACCCATGAGACTGCCAAAAAAACCCTTGATCTCGCCGTAAAGACCAGTCCGACTATCGCTTCTTTTAATATCCTTGTCCCGTATCCGGGGACGGAAGTATTCGAGACACATTACAAAGATAAATTTAAAGACCCTGAGACATGGAATAAATTTTTACCCAGGGCAGTGGAACCGGTTGCCGAGACAGAAGATCTTACAAAAGAAGATCTGAA
>JAHIUV010000146.1 GCA_018817035.1 Candidatus Omnitrophota bacterium
ATATTCTTCGAGCGAACGCAGTGAGTCGAGAAGTAAAAGCATCAGTTCTCGACTAGGCTTTTAGCCTCGCTCGAACAATATTCTTCGAGCGAACGCAGTGAGTCGAGAAGTAAAAGCATCAGTTCTCGACTAGGCTTTTAGCCTCGCTCGAACAATATTCTTCGAGCGAACGCAGTGAGTCGAGAAGTAAAAGCATCAGTTCTCGACTCGGCTTTTAGCCTCGCTCGAACAATATTCTAAGCCAAGGTAGGAGGGTAGATTGGCAAAAATAGGGATAATCGGCGGCAGCGGATTATACAGTATAGACGGAATAAAGGGCGTAAAGGAAGTGAAAATGGATACGCCTTTTGGGGAACCTTCTGACAGATATGTCGTAGGAGAGATCGAAGGCGTCGAGGTAGCGTTCCTGCCAAGACATGGAAGGGGGCACAGGATCCTTCCGACAGAGATTAATTACAGGGCAAATATATATGGAATGAAAAAGCTCGGGGTCGAGCGGATAATCTCTATATCGGCGGTAGGCAGTTTTAAACAGGAATTAAAGCCGCTGGATATCGTGCTCCCTGACCAATTTGTCGACAGGACGAACCAATCACGCAAGACCACATTTTTCGGTGACGGAGTAACTGCCCATATAAGCTTTGCGGATCCTGTCTGCGGCTCTCTGAGGGAGATGATTTACGCCGCCGGCAAAGAAATGGGCCTTAACGTGCACGACAAAGGCACATACCTTAACATGGAGGGTCCGGCTTTTTCCACAAAGGCCGAATCGCGCCTGTATAAAAGCTGGGGCATGGACATAATAGGCATGACCAATATGCCTGAGGCGCGGCTCGCGCGCGAAGCAGAGATGTGTTTCGCGACAATCGCGTTCGTCACTGATTACGATTGCTGGCACGGGGAGATAGTCACCATTGATATAGTAATACAGAACCTGATGAAAAATGTCGAGACAGCGAAAAGGTTAATAAAGAATATTGTGCCGCGCGCGGCTAAAAAGAGAGATTGTTCTTGTAAAGACGCCTTGAAATGCGCTATTATAACCGATAAAAAACTAATACCAAAACGCGCAAAGAAAAAACTAGGACTGATAATAGGTAAATACATAACGTAACTTCATAACAGTGCATTGCACTGTTGTGAAGTTAAGGAAAGATATATGGATTATAAGAAAACTTTGAACCTGCCAAAGACTGATTTTCCCATGAAGGGCAATTTGCCTGAAAAGGAGCCGCATATTCTCGCGGACTGGGAAAAACAGGATATATACGCTAAGATCCGCGAATTGCGAAAAGGCGCCCCAAAATACATATTGCACGACGGCCCGCCTTACGCTAACGGCAATATCCATATAGGCCACGCGCTGAACAAGACCCTTAAGGATATTACCGTAAAGTTCAAGACCATGTGCGGTTTTGACGCGCCGTACGTACCCGGCTGGGATTGCCATGGGATGCCTATCGAACACCAGCTGTTCAAAGAATTAAAAAAGACCAAACATGATGTGGACCAGGTAAAATTCAGAAAAATGGCGCGCGAATTCGCGATGAAGTTTGTCGATATACAAAGAGAAGAGTTTAAAAGGCTCGGCATCTTCGGGGATTGGGAAGACCCATACCTGACGATCGCGCCTGACTACGAGAAAGAAGTAGTCGCCAGTTTTAACAAGCTCGCCAAAGACGGCTCTGTTTACCGAGGGCTTAAGCCCATTAACTGGTGCGCGAGATGTGAGACCGCGCTCGCTGAGGCCGAGGTGGAATACGAGGACCATATTTCACCGTCAATATATGTAAAATTCACCCTTCACTCTTCACCCTCTACCCTTGAGCCTTCAGCTTTCCTTGTTTGGACCACTACTCCGTGGACATTGCTTTCAAATGTAGCCATAGCCGTGCATCCTGACATGGAATACGTGGAGTTCAAGACAGACGAAGGTGAAACATTGATCTTCGCGAATGACCTGTTGCCGAACCTGGAGGAAAAATTAAAGCTTAAAGGAAAACCCGGGAAAAAACTAAAAGGCAAGGATCTTGAGGGGAAAATCGCCAGGCACCCGTTCCTTGACCGCGATTCAAAAGTCGTTCTCGGTGATTTTATTTCGAATCAGGAAGGCACTGGCTGCGTGCATATAGCGCCCGGCCATGGCCAGGAAGACTACATGGTAGGCCTTAAATATGGTTTACCTGTCATAATGCCTGTTGACGACAAGGGCCGTTTTGTAAAGTCAAATGACTATGAGATGCCGGATCATCTGGTCGGCAAAAAGATATTCGACGCCAATAAACCCGTAATAAAAATACTGGAGGATAAAAGAGCGCTTTTGCTTTCAGAGGATACCAGGCATTCGTATCCGCATTGCTGGCGTTGCAAAGAACCGCTTTTGTTCCGCGCTACCAGGCAATGGTTCGTGGGAGTCGATAAAAATAACCTGAGAAACAAGACTTTAGCCGAGATCAAGAATATCAAATGGATCCCGCCCGTGGGCGAAAAGCGTATTTCCAGCATGATAGAGTTAAGGCCTGACTGGTGCCTTTCCAGACAGCGTTACTGGGGCGTCCCCATCCCTATATTATATTGCGCGTCATGTGATAAAGAGATAATCCATGAAGAAGTGATGAGAAAAGTAGAGGAGATCTTCGGCAAAGAAGGTTCTGACGCGTGGTTCTTAAAAGACGCCGCGGACTTTACACCGAAAGATTTCAAAT
>JAHIUV010000020.1 GCA_018817035.1 Candidatus Omnitrophota bacterium
CAAGATCGACCTCTTTAAGCGTTTCTACGGCGCGGAACGTTATGTCCTTTAGATTTCCTATGGGGGTAGCGACTATAAAAAGTTTTCCTGGCATAAAATTCCCAAGGCTAAGCCTTAATTTTATTCAACCGTAACGCTTTTAGCGAGATTTCTCGGCTGGTCTACATCACAGCATTTTTTTACGGCAATATAGTAGGCTAATAACTGGAGCGGGACAACGCTTACAATAGGAGAAAAAAGTTCGTCAGTCTTTGGCACATATATTATCTCTCCGGTAAATCGCCTGATCTCTTTATCGCCTTCGGTGGCGACTATAATGACCTTGCCCATCCTCGCGCATATCTCCTGGATATTGGAGACCATTTTTTCGTAAATAGCTGAATCAGGGGCAATACACACAACAGCCCTGTATTCATCTATAAGCGCTATAGGGCCATGTTTCATTTCACCTGCGGGATACCCTTCAGCCGGTATATATGAGATTTCCTTGAGTTTCAGCGCGCCTTCTAACGCTGTCGGAAAATTAAGGTTCCGTCCCAGATACAGGAATGAGCCAAAGTTCAGGTGTTTCCCTGCCAATTTCTTTATGCCTTCTTTCTTTTTCAATATCTCCTGTAATATCTCCGGTAAGCTCTTGAATTCTTTTATCAGGAATCTCTTCACTCTTTTTCGCAATAACCCTTTCTTCTCGGCTATATAAAAAGATAACAGGTACAACATCGCGAGCTGGGCAGTGTATGCCTTGGTAGAAGCCACTCCTATCTCAGGACCGGCATAAGTATATAGAATTCCGTCGGAAACCCTTGCCAGACTGGAACCCACGACATTACAAATAGAAATAACCGTAGCGCCCCTTGATTTTGCCTCTTTAACAGCGGCAAGGGTATCCGCTGTCTCGCCTGACTGGCTTATGGCAATAACAACTGTGTTTTTTCTTATGATCGGCTTCCTGTACCTAAACTCGGAGGAGACATCCACTGCTACAGGTATTTTGGTAAACCTCTCTATAAGATATTTTCCTACAAGCCCGGCGTGATAGGCTGTGCCGCAGGCTAATATTATTATATTCGAAATACGTTTTATCGCGGCGCCTGAAAGATTGATACCGTCGAGCTCTATCGCTGACGAGCCTTTTATCCGCGAGGATATTATCTGGCTAAGGACTCTCGGCTGTTCATGTATTTCCTTTAACATAAAATGAGTAAAGCCTGACTTTTGCGCGCTGGAGATATTCCATTTGATAGTATCCACTCTTTTCTTTATCACCTTGCCATTCGAATCCAGGACTTTTATGCTGTCTTTTTTTAACACCACTATCTCGCCGTCGTCGACATATATCACCTTTTTTGTATACCTCAATATTGCCGGTATATCCGAGGCTATGAAATTCTCATCTTTACCTACGCCGACCACAAGTGGGCTTTCTTTTCTCGCGGCTATGAGTTTATCAGGTTCATTGCTTGAGACTATTCCTATCGCGAACGAACCTTTTAAATATTTTATAGCTTTTAGGACAGCTTTTTCCAGATCGCCGGTATAATATTCCTCTATAAGATGCGCTATGACTTCGCTATCTGTCTCTGAGGTGAACTTATGCCCCTCTCTTATAAGCCTTTCTTTGATCTCTACAAAATTCTCTATGATCCCGTTATGCACCACGGCAATGCCGTTTGAGCAATCCGTATGAGGATGCGCGTTTATGTTAGTAGGCGCTCCGTGCGTGGCCCATCTGGAATGCCCTATGCCAAGATTAGCCTGACCAAGGTCTTTCCTGTTCTTTATGGCGTTTATCAGGTCTTTGATCTTACCGGAACGCTTGACTATTTTAAGGCTGGCGTCTTTTGCTAAGCATATACCCGCTGAATCATAGCCGCGATATTCAAGCTGCCTGAGTCCGTCCAGAAGGATGGGCAACGCGTTTTTCTTTCCTATATAGCCTATTATTCCGCACATAATTCCTCCGGTATTCCTATATCGACTACCAGCACTTCTCCGGTATGTTCAGGGCCTTCATTTATATAAAATCCCTTTTTAGCAAATTGCATAGTTACTGTTTTTCCCGCTTTTATCGCAACACCTAAAACTTCTCCTGTGTCCGCGTCCAGGCCCGAAGGCACGTCGATTGAAACAATCGGGAAACTCTTTTTGTTTATACCTGATATTATATCTCTACCCGGCTCTCTCACATCACCTTTCAGTCCTATGCCAAATATAGCATCTATAATCAAATCAGCGTCTATATCTATGAAAGAGGTTATTTCTTTTATCTCAAGGCGTGATTTTTCTAAAATACTCAGGTTTATGGCTGGGTCGCCTTTTATGCGGAAGTGATCTCCGACAATATAGACCCTGACGCAAACACCTTTTTCCGCCAGATATCTCGCGGTAACGAACCCATCTCCTCCGTTATTGCCTGTACCGCAGAATACTGAAACTTTCTTACTGCGAGCATCTGCCCCAAGCATATCCAAAATCACGTCACTGACGCTCCGGCCGGCATTCTCCATCAGCATAATAGCGGGCACGCCTTTTTCCTCTATCGCCCTGCGGTCCAGCTCCCGCATCTCCCTGACGCTAACCACTCTCACAGTGTTATATATTATAGCATCAAGATCCTATTATTTACAACCTTAACTTGAATAAAGGGTGGCTGATATGCTAAACTTATATGCTATGAAAAAGATCAGGCTTAGCGCCTTTACTCTGGGCCTTACTTCCATGATAGGCCAGATAATTATTATAAGAGAGCTTATTGTGGTTTTTTACGGCAATGAACTCTCGCTCGGCGTCATATTGGCAATATGGCTATTCTGGACATCTGTGGGAAGCGGCCTGGTCGGCAGGATAGTCGACAAAATAAGCATCAGAAAAACACTTCTATCGGCTACGCAGATAATCACTTCCATAGCCCTGCCGTTGAATATATTTCTTGTCCGCAACATAAGGCATGTATTGGACATACCTACCGGAAAGATCATAGGCTTTGCGCCTATGTTTACGGCATGCCTTGTGTCTCTCTCGGCAATATGCGTGCTTCTCGGATTTACATTCACTCTGATAGCAAGGCTCTCGTCGGAAAACTCCGCCCAGCCGTCAAAAAGCATAGGTAATATTTATTTACTTGAAGGGCTCGGCGCCTCCGTAGGAGGCATAGTATACAGTTTTTTCCTGGTACAGGAATTTTCCGCTTTTCATATCGCGCTCATGGCCGGGGGTTGTAATATACTTACCTCTGTCTTCTTTAACAGGAATGTTTTCCAGTTAGCTTATCTTGCCGCTATTCTCGCGGCATTTGTTTTTGACTGGCCCCTCCATCTGGATAAATTCACGCGGTCAATGCAATTCGCGCCTTTTAAAGTAGTAAAAAGCGCTGATTCCATCTACGGCAACATTACTATCACAAAAACGGGAAAAGACTACAGCTTTTACGAGAATGGCTTCTTGATGTTTACCAGTAATGACGAACTTACCAGCGAAGAATCCGTACACTACGCGATGCTGGAACATCCGGCGCCAAAAAATATCCTGCTGATAGGTAACGGCCAGGGAGGCTCACTCGCTCAGATATTAAAACACAACGTGGACAAAATAGACTACGTGGAGCTCGACCCCCTTATTATCAGCCTGGCGGAAAAATTCATGCCGGGCGTGAAAAGTAAAAAAATAAACACCTTAAATATGGACGGGCGGCTGTTTGTGAAACAATATTCTTCCAAGCTTCGCGGCGACAAAGACCTTCCACCGCCTTATGATGTAGTTATAATAAATCTTCCTGACCCGTATACAGCGATGCTGAACAGGTTTTATTCCCTGGAATTTTTCAGGGAAGTCAAAACCATCCTCGCGAAAGACGGGCTGTTTTCATTTTCCATGAGTTCCTCGGAAAACTATATCAACCCCGAGAATGCCGCTTATCTCGGCTGTATCTATAACACTTTGAAACAGGTTTTTGGCGAGATAAAGACCCTGCCAGGAGACAATGTCGTGTTCCTCGCGTCGGAAAAATCCGGGCTTTTGACGTATGATACGGATATCCTTATAAAAAGATTGAAAGAGAGAAAAATAAAATCCCTGTTCGTCAGGGAATATTACCTGCCATTTAAAATAAACCCCTTGAGGATCAAATATATAGAGAATACCCTGCGGGAATTCGGGGGCAAAAAAATAAACAAAGATTTCAGACCCATAGGATATTTTTATAATATGCTTTTATGGATGACATTATTCTCGGCAGGCAGGGGCTTCCTGCCATACATAGGATTTTTAAACATATATTCACTAAGCGCTGTAATTTTTCTGATTTTCATACTGTTATTCCTGGCGCAGAAATTTTTTAAACCGAGTTTCAGGGCACCTGTAGCGCTATCAGTAGCCACAACAGGCATGAGCGAAATATCATTCCAAATAATCGTCATACTCGCGTTCCAGTCCTTATACGGATATATGTATTACAGGATAAGCCTGATACTGACATCTTTTATGATAGGGCTTGTGGCAGGAAGTTTTTTGATAAACAGGCAGCTCGGACACATTAAAAACGAAAGAACGCTGTATCTAAAGACCCAGGGGCTTATCTGTATCTATCCCCTGGCCCTTCCTTTAATATTTATGTATCTATCGCGATTAGAATCTCTCAAAAGCGCGGAAATAGGTTTTATGCTGCTCCCGATAATAGCCGGTTTTATAGGGGGCTTTCAGTTTCCGCTGGCTAATAAGATCTGCCTGAATGCCCCTGAGAACGCAGGAAAAACAACCGGCTTTTTATACGGGATAGATCTCCTTGGCTCATCTATAGGGGGCTTGTTAATAGGGCTGCTGTTACTGCCTGTCCTGGGCATTGTCTGGACATGTGTCCTGCTGTCTTTTATCAATACCATGGCGCTGATACTGCTGTTTTCCAACAGGAGATATCATAATCAACTCTGCTGATTTTACATCTTCTCGACAACTGCTCGGGGTCCAATATTGTCCTTTGACTATGTCCGCCCCGGATTTTGCTCGAAGAAATATCGTTCGAGCAAAGGCACGGAGTGCCGGAGTCAAGAACTGATGCTTTTGCTTCTCGACTACGTGCCTTCGGCACTCCGCTCGAAGAATATTGTCCTTCGGCAGGCCTAGGACTTTGCCTGGGGTTAAATATTGTTCGAGCGACTCGTCTCAGGCGGGGAGTCGAGAACAGCAATAAAAATTCAGCAAAGTATTTTACGCTATCCAACAGGACAGGATATTGATTTTTCAAAAACATATGCTATACTTTAATTAGAAATAAACATCTTGAAAAGGAGGCGCGAAAGTTAGCGGAAGCCAAAAAGGTTTATAGCCTATAAAAAGAGCCCTTAATTTAAGGGCTCTTTTTATTTGTGTATTGTTCAAAACAGAAACTGCCTATATCTCTTTTAACTTTATCGTTCTAAATATATTAAATCTTAACTATTTCAAATTAATGATTCTTTTCCTTTTGTCTATTGTTAAATCTAGATTAACAGCTTCTTTGGCATTAAAATTTATTCTTTAGACTCTATTAAGTTTTCTTTCTTAAGCAAATTTTCATCTATTGGAGGAGAAATATGAATTAAATCTACAGTTCTTCCTTGTGTTCTCTGTTCTATTTTTTTCAAATCAACCAAGCTATTAAGGATTAAATTAGAAATATTAGCCAATGCTTCTATGCAAAACTTAGTAACGCCTTCTACAATAGCTTTATCCTGTTTTTCCTTAGCTAAAGATGTTAATCGCCTTAAACAGTTGTCTATTTTAAAAACATGATATTTGATTAAATCTGTTAACTTGACGCTCTTTTTCCTAAAACCAACTTCTAGCTGCAAATCTAACGCTTTAGCATAGTCTAATAAATCTTTAACTGACAAAGATTCATCATGTGTATTCTCAAGCTTAGAAATTCTCCCTTGCGAACAACCGAGTTTTTCTGCTAATTCCATCTGAGTAAAATTGCTTTCGCATCTCAAGAAAAAAAGATACTTAGAAAGTTTTTTCTTCCGCAATAATTTCAGACTATCGTCTTTGAATTCTTGACCTGTTGATAATTCCTTGATCATATCTGAAACATTCTTAAATTCTCTGTCCATTTTATGCTCCTTTTTATTTATATATTATCTAAGCAATGCTTTATATCTCTTTTTTGTGAAGATTTATTTCCAATTGTAAGAAGGCGCAGAATTTTGTTTTCGCAATCAGGATACATATATAATCTTGTTTGTTCTAGTTTTACTTTCTGTTTCCCGCCTTTTTGGTCTATAGCCTTGATTCCTTTTGGCTCATGATGAATAAAACCAGCTTTTATCTGTAAAGGATGGCCTAATTTCATAAGGGCATTGCAATAAGTGTCCAAATTATTTAAAACAGCTATTAACTCATTTGGCCTCTTTTTCTCATAGTCTTTATAATCTTTTTCGTATCGGTTTGTGGCTTTAATTATCCAGGTAGGCATTTAAATTATTCCTATTACTAATAAATTTGTAAATAAAACTGCTAACTTATTCCTATTGGGAATAAGTTTATCATAGTATAGGAATAATTGCAAGTATTATTATATAAAGAATTTTTCATCTTTTTTCGAACCATTTTTTACTTTTTGCTCTCTAGTGATTCATTGATTGTCGCAATATTAACAGATTTTATATAGAAATAATATTTTAACTTCACATACTTGGAAAGATTGTTTATTTCGGTTTTTCCTCACCAAAAACATCCGCAGAGAAGGTGTAGATCTCTGTTGATGGGTCTTTCCAAGCGTCTGTGGGCAGGCCTGCTTTGGCGCAGGTGTGCTGTAGAAAAGTTTCCCTGTCCCATCCGTATTCTGTGGCTACCTGGGGCAGGAGTAGTCCTGAGTAAAAACCTCTTTTCATGTAAAGGCCATGCTTTCCGACCTCAATCTCCTTCGCATCTGAGATTCGTTTCAGAGGAGTAAGCGCTGATACTTCTATTTCCATATCTTTTAATTCGTCTTCAGTCATTGGGGCAAACCTTGGGTCGCCTATTGCCGCTGACCTCGCTACATCTTTTACGGTCTCGCTAAGAGGCTTTACAGCCATTATGTAACCGATACAGCCGCGTAGCTGGCCGTGTTTTTTTATCGTGACGAATGCCCCGCAGTTTTCTTTCAGGCGCGCTTCCGTAACTTCGGGAAACGCCTGTGCTTTACCCATAACCGCCTCTCTTATAGACGCTTTGGCAATCTCAAGAAGTTTTTGCTTTTCTTTTTTGTTCAAATATTCGTCTTTCATTGTCATATCCCCCTTTTCCTTACGGTCCCCTCTTGCGCTAGAACCTTCGGGGACATACATGACTATGCTCGAGTAACCAACTACTCTTGTTTTGTCTCCAGATACATCTCCGGAATTAGCGTATTTTAATATCTCTCCTGTGGCATTGAATTTATCCGCGAGCATCATGGTAGCAAGGACAGCTATCGGCGCGTCGAGCTCTACATTGCCTGCTTTTAACTGATGCAGGAGCAACTCCGCGTCAAGGTCCTTTATCGCCGATATCGCCCTGGTATCCATCTCCACCGCTTCTTCATAAGTATAATAATGGGAAAGGTCCACGCTCATTATCAAAAGAGTCTCTTTGTCCATCACGTCGTAAAGCGAACTTAAAAGAATCTGGACATCATCCAATATAGGCCTGCCCATAGTAATAGGCACTATTGTAAAATCTTCGTATATCCTCTGGAGGAACGGCAGTTCCACTTCTATCGCGTGTTCTCTTTCATGCGCGGCGGGGTAAAAAAGAAACCTGCTGCTTTTTTGCATTATCCTGTCAGCAAGCGCCTCGTCTATCTTTACAAGGCCCAGCGGGGTCTCAAAAAAACCTTTGTTGTATACTGAGATTCCGTCAAACCCGGCATAGTGACTGGGGGAAATGATTATTATTTTTTTAAACTTCTTGTTTTTTATTTCCTTAAACGCGTACGCCGCGACCTGACCGGAATAATCATATCCCGCGTGCGGCACAACGATCGCCACGATATCGCCTTTTATGACTGGCTTACCCGCATTGCTCAAAAACTGGTCGACTTTTTTAGCTAATTGGTCCTTGTCTATGGGATAGAACGCGCCAGCGACAGCAGCCTTGCGTACCTCTTCGGAAAAAACAATTGAACAGGATAGCAAAAACAGCATTATGGCTACGGTAAATATTTTTTTCATAATTTAACCTGCCAGATTTTTATAATATCTGGCGTCTTTACGCGCCGTGTTATCTTTCCTAAAGAATCTCCTCAATGCCGGCAATGCTAAAAAAGATAAAATGCCGATAAGGCTTACTTTTAAGAACTCCGCGCGCGTAATTTTTTTATTAAACATCATTCCCACCTTCCCGGGATAGGATGGCCGCAAAACCCGCACTTACCCGCTTTTATATTATACCCTAAAATTTGATAACCGCTCCTGGATATTATATTTTTTTTACACACGGGGCAATACGTATTATTCCCCTCATGGCCCGGAATATTACCCACATATACATAATGAATACCCTTTGCCATGGCGATCTCTCTCGCCCTGGTAAGCACTGTTTCCGGCGTAGGCGGTAAATTTTTTAATTGATACATCGGCCAGAACTTCGAAAAATGTAACGGCACCTCTGCGCCTACATTATCCACTATCCAATCGCACAATCTTGAAAAATCTTCTTCGGTATCGTTATAAGTAGGCACTATCAGATTTGTAATCTCTACCCATACGCCTGCTTTCTTCATGGTCACTATGGTGTCGAGAACGGGCTTAAGCGTTGCCTTGGATACCGTCCTGTAAAACTCCTCCGTAATACCCTTTAGATCTATATTAGCCGCGTCTACAAACGTTATCGCTTCTTTTAGTGGCTCGGGATTTATATACCCTGCCGTAACCCACGCGTTCAAGAGCTTGTTCTCGTGCGCCAGGGCGCCGATATCAGCGGCGTATTCAAAAAATATTACCGGGTCTGAATAGGTATAGGCAATGGTTCTGCAATTTGCCGCCATTGCCTGCTCCACTACCTGCTGAGGAGAAAGATCGATGTTACGTGTATTCTCCGGCTCTCTCTGGGATATCGCCCAGTTCTGGCAATACATGCAGTGGAGATTACAGCCTGCTGTCGCTATTGAGAAAGAGCCTGTGCCGGGTAGATAATGAAAAAACGGTTTTTTCTCTATCGGGTCAATATGTACGGCGCAAGGTTTTCCGTATACAAGCGTCTGAAGTTTACCGCCTATATTCATGCGCGCCCTGCAATCGCCTCTATCGCCATCTCTGAGCTCGCACTCACGCGGACATAATAAACACTTTACCTTTTTCATTCGATGACCTTGTAATATTTGGCTTCCCGCGGTTCGATCCCTGATTTTTTCAATTCGGTGACTAAGGGGACAGACGGCTTTTTGCCAAGTCTCTCCAAGCAGATCTTCAATATATCCGCCACTGCTTCGCTGGACACGGTCGCGCCTGTTACCGCGTCAATGTCCTTACCTATAATAAAGGCATCGTCCGCGCCCTTGCCTTTAAACTGTTCCAAAAATTCCTGACGCATTA
>JAHIUV010000021.1 GCA_018817035.1 Candidatus Omnitrophota bacterium
CAATATAGGTATCGGAACCCCTATGCCTACCGCAAGGGTAACTCCGTAACCCTGAAATGTAGATCCTGCCAGGTAATCCGGGGACATGCCTTTTAAATCCCCTATCACTGCCAGGGTACCTGCTGGTGCCTGTGGTATACCAGTGGATTTACGTTTTACTGTGGGCGCATGCTGAGTCCCCTGCCACGCTACATAGCCCTCTCCTCCTCCAAGAAATATCCTGGTGCCTATACCTATTGTCTTGTAATAAGGATCATTCAAAAGCGGTGACAGCTGGCCTGCGGAGCAATAGTAGGCATTGCCAAGGTTTGGCCTCAGACTGCCCATATAAGTGTATATCATCTTGTCGGAAAGATTTACCGCACAATTATAGTTCTGGTATGCGTTCCTCATATTAAAAAGCACTGCCTCGTTTAAATCTTTTATATTGATAAGCGTGTCCAATTTTTTGCGAGGATAACAGTCAGTGCCATACGCTGTCGCGGAAAGCTTTAGGTCTTTTCCGGCAACCAAATCCTGTATTACATGGCCTCCGCCATATTTAAACTCCCCGGGGAAGACTTTATTCTGAGGATCGTTCTCCGGCAAGGCTGTCGCGCCTAAAAACACATCGACCGCGGCAAAGCCGGCGTATAAAGGCACATCATTAAGAGTAGTTTTGCCGCCACCAAGTTTTATTCTTGGCTTCGCGTGGCCTATGTTAAAATACGCTCCGGAAGAACACATCGGACCGAACGTCCCTGTTGTCACGACGTCTACTTTTTCCGCGGTCTTTTTCAGGCCGTCTTTTTTCACAAGGCCTATTATTTCCTCGGCTGTGACTACAACGGCCTTACGTTTTTTTATTTTTTCGTTTATTTCTTTGATCGTTTTTGACATCTTAGCCTCCGACTGTTATTGTAACAAATTATAAACTTTAGTCCACCATCTTTCTTTATTCAAACAGCTCAGTACTGATATATCTTTCCCCTGTATCCGGTAAGATCACCACTATAACTTTACCTTTATTCTCTGGCCTCTTTGCTATTTCAAGCGCTGCCCAGAGAGCCGCGCCGCTTGATATACCGGCTACTATACCTTCTTCTTTCGCCAGGCGCCTGGATATTAAAAAAGCGTCTTCGTTGCTGACTTTTATTACTTCATCTATTAAATTCCTATCGAGCACATCCGGAATAAAGCCGGCGCCTATGCCCTGTATCTTATGCGAGCCCGGAGCGCCTCCGGAAAGAACAGGAGAATCCACAGGTTCCACCGCCACTGCCTTAAAACCTTGCTTCTTCTTTTTAAGGGCTCCGGCAACACCTGTCAATGTTCCGCCTGTTCCGACGCCGCTAACGAAAATATCCACCCTGCCGTCGGTGTCATTCCATATTTCCTCAGCCGTGGTTTCCCTGTGGACCTCAGGGTTAGCGGGATTTTTAAACTGCTGAGGCATAAACGCTCCTTTTATTTTTTTAGCAAGCTTTTCTGCCTCTTCAATAGCGCCTTTCATGCCGCTTTCGCCGGGGGTCAAAATTATCTCGGCCCCAAATAAAGCTAAAAGTTTCCTGCGTTCAACACTCATCGTATCAGGCATTGTAATTACCAGCTTATATCCCTTCGCGGCCGCTATAAAAGCCAACCCTATGCCAGTGTTACCACTCGTAGGCTCTATTATCGTACCTCCGGGCTTAAGCACTCCTCTTTTTTCAGCGTCTTGTATCATTGACAACGCTATCCTGTCTTTTACGCTGCCCGCGGGATTAAAAGATTCGATCTTCGCGATAATCTCTGCGTCGAGAGAACCGGCTATTCTGGACAAGCGCACCAGAGGCGTGTTTCCAACAGTCTCTGTTATATCATTATAAATCTTCGGCATGCAATCCTCCCTAAATATGGTATGTATATTCTTTCCCTTGTTTTCTTTTGGCTTCAACGCGCCTGACAAGTTCAGCAAAGGTAACGGTATCAACTACCAAAGATGTTACCGCGTACACCTGATTCCAGACATCCCTTAGAATGCATGATTTAAAATCCTTACATTCACCGTAATCTTTTTTGCCGACACACGCGATAGGTTCTATAGGGCCTTCTATAAACCTGATCACATCCCCCACTGTTATGGATTCAGGGGCCTTTGTTAAAAAATATCCTCCGCTCATACCGCGCTTACTATCCACAAATCCGCCTTTTTTTAATAACAATAAGATCTGCTCCAAAAATTTATCAGGTATGTCGCCTTTTCTGGCAAGCTCCTGTATTGAAACAACTCCTTTATTATAATTAAGCGCCAGCTCTATCAATGTTTTAAAAGCATAATCACATTTATAGCTAATTTTCATAATAATCTCCTTTATTCAAAATCCCTATAATCCCGATTAACTTAGTATAGATTATATCACAATAAGAAATGCTGTCAAGTAAAATCTTGCCTTCGGTGTAACCGGTGAGTTATCAGGGAGTATATATCAATATTGTTCGAGCGAGCCGGCAAATATTCTTCTCGACTACGCTCGAAGGATATTTGCCGGCGAGTCGAGAAGCACGCCCAGAGAGTTCTCGACTCGTTTCACTCGCTCGAACAATATTGATACCCCTTACTGATAGCTTACCGGTTACAGGGGTTTTTATATGCGTAGAGGGGATATTGTTTGTTCTGAGGCAGGATTTACTGTTATTGATCTGTTATCTTTTGAGGGAAAGATACTGTATGAAACGTTTACGCTGTCAGACTTTACATCAGAATATCTTGCCATTATGGAAGCTGCCAATGACAGCTCCTCTTTATTAATATTTCCTCTTGCAAGGGCTATTGGACTTGGTATTCCAATAATATCAAACACATAATCTCCTGGCTTCGCGAGCAGGAGCAATCGTTCGTTTTCTTTTTGATCACGGCCTACTAGCAATCTTGAGGTTTCGTTTATCCTGAAGTGCCTGGCTATTTTTAATAACTCCAGGTCATCCGCGCCGCAGCCGGAATCGCGACGCAAAAGGTCTTTTAACCTGTTTGAAAAACCTTTATCTGTCAGAAGACACCCTCCGGCAGGATTTGGATAATCCTCTATGCCGAATTTTTTTGCCAGACTAAACTGTATCTTGCGGGAGCGGCCCTGTATATCAAGGAGCTTTTCCCTGTCTATAATACCCGACGTCTCAGGTATGCTTGGCGTTAATAACTTCGCGGAGAGCGGCCTGACGATCAAGCCATCAAGGCCTGATTTTTTCTCTATCAGGTCAATCGCGTGTTTTGTTTGGGACATAGGCCTTTCACCTACCACTTCACCTGTTACAATGAACGAAGCGCCTGTTTCGCGCATGAACCCGCCTGCTTTTTTAAAACTAAATATCCTGCAATCAATACACGGGTTCATGTTGCCGCCGCGGCCATATCGCGGAGCCTTTACTATATCCATAAATTCCCGCGTAATATCAATATCTGTCAACGGGACATTAAGGTCAATAGCCGCTTTTTTTACGTGCTTCCTGTCTTTTTTTGATTTGGAATCGCAGAAAATGCTGGAAAAATGCAGGGCCATGACATCAATTCCCTGTTCAAGCATAAGTTTGACGGCCAGCATGCTGTCTAATCCGCCTGAAAATAACACTATCGCTTTTTTATTCATTTCTTTCTTAGCTTGTCCAATCGGTCTTTGATAGTTTTCTCATATCCTATATCAGTGGGCTCATAGTATATCTTTTTCTCAGGGATATATTCTTGCTCCACATAATGATCTTTATATTCATGACTGTATTTATACCCTTGGCCGTGGCCTAGTTTTTTAGCGCCCTTATAATGCGCGTCCTTCAGGTGGTCCGGTACCTCCATGGTCCTGTGTTCCTCAACGTCTTTCATTGCTTTTTCGATCCCAAGATACGCGGCGTTACTTTTCGGGGCGGAGGCTACATAACACACTGCCTGCGCCAGCGGGATCTTTGCCTCAGGCATGCCCACAAAATCAGCCACCTGGAAAGCGGCGTTAGCCACTATAAGAGCCTGAGGATCAGCGTTGCCCACGTCTTCAGCGGCGCAGATAACTATGCGACGGGCTATGAACCTCGGGTCTTCTCCGGCGTAAAGCATTTTAGCGAGCCAATACAGCGCGGCGTCAGGGTCGGAACCACGCATACTCTTTATGAAAGCGGATATAGTATCATAATGCGCGTCCTCATCTCCATCATATAAAACAGCTTTTTTCTGTATGGACTCTTCCGCTACTTTAATATCAAAATCCACTGTCCCGTCTTTTAGGGGTTTTGTGGTAAGGGCTCCTATCTCCAGCGCGCTCAATGCTTTTCTGGCGTCACCTCCTGACGCGTCAGCGAGAAACAAAAGTACTTTATCGTCTATCTTAATAGGTATCTTGCCGAGACCCCTCTCTTTATCCTTCAAAGCGTTCTTTAAAATAGTGATTATTTCTTCTTTTGACAATCTTTTTAGCTCAAAAACTATTGACCGCGAAATAAGCGGGGAAATAAGAGAAAAAAACGGATTATGGGTAGTGGCGCCTATCAAAACAGGATTTCCGGATTCCACATCCGGCATCAGGATATCCTGCTGGGCCTTGTTGAATCTATGCAACTCGTCTATAAAAAGTATTGTTTTTTTGCCTGAGGCTTTATCGTGCTCTTTAGCGGATTTGATCGCGCCCCTGAGTTCCTGGGCATTAGAGGTTACGGCATTGATCTCGTAAAAACGCGCTTTTGTAACAGCCGCTATCAGATGAGCAAGGGCTGTCTTGCCTGTCCCGGGAGGGCCGTATAAGATAAGGGAAGCGATCTTGTCAGAATCTATTGCCCTGCGTAATAGTTTCCCCTCACCGAGCACATGCTCCTGACCCACAAACTCATTAAGGTCCCTGGGCCGCATTCGCACAGCCAAAGGGCTATGTTTACTCAAATTATTTTTTCGAGATTCAAACAGGTCGGACATAATAATAAAAATCCCCGCTAATGCCGTAGAAAAGACTGCATTTTGAACCCATTAAATAAGTGGGTGCCCTCTTAGATGGTTAATGTTCCCTTATCGTTGTAAACAAGGTCTACAGCCGCATCTAAAGCCAGGCTCCCAGTGTTATGGTGTTGGCTCAAAATCGTCCTTTTCCCTCGCGCATCGCAGGGATAACTATATTATAGCACAAGGAACCTTCTAATTCAATTATCTTATCTGCGCGCTTAATTGCTTGATCAGGGCATCCTGTATATTTTTATGGACCTGCGTCACATCCTCGTCCTTCAACGTCTTGTCGTTAGAACGGTATTCCACTCTATACGCAAGGCTCTTCTTGCCTTCTCCTACCTGTTGCCCCTTATAAAGATCAAAAACTCCGACGGACTTGACAAGATCTCCCCCGATAGACCTTATTATGTCAGATATAGAGGAAGAAGCTACGGAATCATCTACTAAGAGTGATATATCCCTTTTAATTGAAGGGTATCTAGGTAAGACCTTAAATCGTTTTCTAGCGGTCGCGTGCTTTAGCAGGCTTTCCACGTCCAGCTCAGCCAGATATACTTTTTGTTTTATATCAAATTTTTTGGCTACCTCGGATTTTATCTCTCCGAGCATGCCTATTGTTTCTCCGGCGA
>JAHIUV010000147.1 GCA_018817035.1 Candidatus Omnitrophota bacterium
ACTCTGGTGATCTATGTTACTGTCGGGGTCATGGATCCCGAGGGATTAAAAGGCACACTTATTCCCATATCGGAAGGGGCAGGTGTTTTCGGGGGGAATATTTTGAAAGTATCTATAAGTGTCGCCGCGTTCCTGGCGTTTATATCCACCGCGAATTCAGGCCTCATGACAGCCTCGAGATATCCTCTTGGGATGAGCAGAGATAAACTTCTGCCGGCTTATTTTCAGAAAATAAGCCCGGTAAGTAAAGTGCCTTACGCGGCGATTCTGTTCACCGGGTCTTTTATGATCCTTTCCCTATTGTTTTTAAAGCTCGAAGTATTGGTAAAGATAGCGTCAAGTATTTTGATCTTACTGTATATGTTCGCCAATCTGACACTTATTTTATTCAGGGAAAGCAAGATAATGAGCTATAGGCCAAAGTTTCATTCGCCTTTTTATCCTTATATCCAGGTTTTGGGCATACTGGGCGGAGGCTTTCTTTTGATCGAGATGGGGGCGTTCACGGTATTCCTTACCATGATATTTCTTTTACTGGGATTTGTGTGGTATAGATTTTATGGACGGAAGAGGACAAGCAGGGATTCCGCCCTTATATATATGCTGGAAAATCTTGTGGCTAAAGATAAGGAATTAACATCGGATAATCTCCTTACTGAATTAAAGGATATAGTAATACAGAGGGACAGTGTCACTGAAGATAGGTTTCATAAAATGATAGAAGAAAGTAGTGTCTTGGATATTGAGAAGCCTTTAAAAATGGAGGAGTTTTTTAAAGAGGCCTCGGTGGTATTAGGTAAGGAGTTAGGCCTTGCGCCGGAAGATCTCTTGGGGAAATTCCTGGACAGGGAAAAAGAATCCAGTACAGTCCTGAGAAAAGGGCTTTCTATTCCCCATATAGTCATTCAGGGCAAAGGCGTTTTTAGGGTGCTGCTGGCAAGGGCCAGGGCAGGGGTTATTTTTCCCGATGATAAGTTAGCGCATATTATTTTTGTGCTCGTGGGCTCGCCTGACGAAAGGAATCTCCACCTGAAAGTGCTTGCCGCGATAGCCCAGATCACGCAAAATCCCAACTTTGATAAACAATGGTTTGAGGCAAGGAACGGGGATGAATTAAAGAACATAGTCCTGTTAGCTGATCGCCGCCATTTCTTGTAACCAGACTGTCAGTAACCTGTTAGTTATCGAGGATGACACAATATCTGTACAGTTCTCGACTCGCCCACAAATATCCTTCGAGCTTAGTCGAGAAGAATATTTGTGGGCTCGCTCGAACAATATTGTGATTATCCGATGCGGATTTGGACAGGTTATGCCCGGAGTTGTTTTTCAGCGTCTATGATGTCCCTGTTTATGAGATAGATCGCTTTTTTGACCCTGTCTTTGAATTCCTGGGGGACAGGCGTATCTAGCATTTCGCGCAGTATCTGTATGGCCATCCTGAAGTTACGTATTATTTCGCCTTCGTCAGCGTCTGTATAGCGCAGCATCTTGTCGAACTCTTCCTGTTTCATCCACGCTTCGATGCACGGGGCCAGGTGGTAATGGTAGCCTTTGCTGAGAGGCCGTATGTTGAACTTTTTTTCAAGGTTTTGGATCTTACTGATCTCTTTATCCGTAATATCCAGCAGTGACCTCACGTTCCTGTTCAAGTGTGGCATTACGCTGGATTTTCTTGGTTCAAATACCAGCGCCGCGCAGAATATTCCCAGCTCTATCTCTGAAAGGTTTTGTAATATCCCTTTTTCATAAAGTTCTGATATGGAAAGTTCGTAGCCGTATATCTTAGCCGCGAAATTCCCCTTTTCAGTAAGATGATTCTTCCTGATGTATCCGAGTTGTTTGAGTATGGTTACCTTTGAATGCAGGAGGTCCAGGGCTTTTCGCCTGAATTGCTTTTTTGCCTGGGAATAATGCAGGGAAAGGGGGTATATATCGTATAATTTTTCCTGATGTTTTTCATAAAGGTTAAGTATGGTCCCGTAAGAAGCGTTGAACCTGCTTAATACTTTTTCAGGCTGGCCGTAGATGA
>JAHIUV010000148.1 GCA_018817035.1 Candidatus Omnitrophota bacterium
CCACCAATTCGCTATACCCCACGCGCCTATGACTATAGCCATTACCCCTCCGATAGCAGTAATATATTTACCCATTTTTGCCTCCTTCCGTGATAATATCAATAATAAATTTTTATACCACTACAGGTGTTTTTTGTCAATAATGTTCACACATTCCACAAATTTAAAGAATTTTCCTGTCATTTCAAATATTTTTTCAGTTCTACCCAGGTTTTTGGGCCCACCTTACCATCTATTTTCAGCCCTTTTGTCCTTTGAAATTCCTTAATTGCCTGCTGTGTCCTCGGCCCCATTTTCCCATCTACCGCGCCCGGGTCAAAACCGGCGCCCTTCAATGCTTTTTGTATCTCTTTTTCCGTAGGCTTGCCGGTATCGGATGAGGCAACAGCGCCGGGAATTTCCGAATAAGCGCTTCTTACCTTTATCTTACCGGCAAACTCCTTTGTTTCTTTTTCCTCGCTTGCCCTTCTTATATCTTCTATCTGCCGCCAGGTTTTCTGATTCACATAGCCCGTGCTTTTTATACCCATAGATTCCTGGAATTCCTTTATCGCCTCGCGTGTCTTCTGGCCCATCCTGCCGTCTGTCGCGTCAGTCTCGTATCCAAGGTTATCCAGCGCTACCTGGATCTCCTCGACCAGGGGATTGATAGTGTCAACCGAACCGATGACCTTTTCCTCTTCTTTCTGGTACTGCACTGACTTTGGCACAATATTGCAGCCGCACGTAAAAAATAAAACTAACAAGACAAAAACATATGACCTCTTCATATTTTTTAACCTCCATTTATATTATTATGTCGGCCAGCAGATATGATTAAAATCGCACCAGCTACATTTTTTACTGTCCCTCTCCGGCAGTTTTTCAAAACGTAATCCCTGGATATTCCTCCAGCAGTTCTTGATAATACCGACCATTTCGTCGACCATTTCGTCATTGAGTTCCACCCTGAACTCCGTCGGTTCTCCTTTCTTTATGCCGTATTTTCTGCTTTCCTCTGCCGCCGGCTCCACAAATAAGAGCACTCCATGGCTGACTGACGCGTTCTTGTCTTCTCTGGTCTTATCCCTCTCGTATAAAAGCTTATAGCACACAAGCTGCCTCAAATAGCCGTCGCATGATTCGTCCTCAAGGCTTACGCGCTGCATTATGCCGCTCGCGTGTTTTTTAGACGGGCCTGTTTTATAATCAATGACCCGCAACGCGCCTGCTTTTTTATCCTCGATCTCCAACTTGTCATATTTACCCGTAAAGATTATACCGTCAATATTGATAGGCATGCGGTTTTCCAGGCCTAACGGCTTGACGGGCTTAGACGCCGCCTTGTCAAAAAATACTTTCAAACCGTCAAATCTTTCCTTGCAACGCTGTTCCAAACGTTTTTCTAAACCCTGAAATTTCAACGCGTCCAAAAATTTATCTTTAAAAAACCTGAAATCAGGAAATTCATTTGTATCCATAAATTGCCTGTATACGTGTTCCAGGGCATCGTGCACGGCGTTCCCGAACATCAGGCCTTCTTTCTTTGGCCCGGGAAGCATCAATACATTGTCATATAAAAATTTTCTCCTGCACGTGAGATAATTATTCAGGCTCGTTGGATTCAGGGTCATCTCCGATACCATATCCCTCAATATCTCTTCCGTTCCTATAAGAGGGTCGTTAAGGCCGGACTTTTCCAGGGATTTCCTGATCACAGCCTCTTCTCCGGAATAACTTGTTTTTACTTCAATGCCCAGGCTGCGTATAAATGAACTGGATATCTTATCCTGCCGGGGGCTGGACGTAAAAAGCACGTTACTTTTCGCCCGGCTGACAGCGACATAAAAAAGCCTTGTCTCGTCGTAGGATCTCAGTTCTTTTATCCTTTCCTTAGTCTCCGCTTTTTCAGCGCTTTTAATGAGTTCCGGAGGCAAAGGGATCTTGTCGGGCATGGGCCTTATCGGCCAGCTCACGTCCTGCAGGCAAAAAGGTATTATAACGCTGTGATATTCCTGGCCCTTTGAACCGTGGGCAGTAAAGATCCTGACCCCGTTCTGAGTCATTGTCACAAGTTCCCCGGTTATCGGAAGGCCATGCTCATTGCGCGTGCGTATCTCATCGATGAATCCCTTCATGTCTATCCCTGGATTTGAAAAATCAGATTCTTTGACCATATTAATGAAAGAAGCGAGGCCGCGGAGTTCCCTGATCCTTACCATGTCTTCCTTATCATATTTATCCAGGATAAATCCGTAAATGCCGGCGTCCTTTATATAATCTATCAAGACAGCGTGGGCAGGTTTAAAAGGAGCGTTCTTTAAGAGCTTGTCTATTGTGTCCGCGGCATGTTTGAGCGGCGCGCTGATATCTTCTTCCTTTAAGAGTTCCGGAAAAAGTGCCGCGTTTTCTTTTTTTCTCTTCTTCTTGTTTACCTTATTTATAAAACTCAATATGTCCTTGTGGGGTATCTGAAAATAATCCGCTATAAGCAGCTTATACAGCGTCCTGTCTCTCTGCTCAAAATCTTTAGGCTCTATGCTCACCATCTCCAACACATCAAGCATCTGCCTTACACGGGCTTCCTGTCTTATGTCTTCCTTGCCGTCAGTAGCGTAAGGGATACCTGCCTGAAGAAGCGCGTCTATCACTTTAGGGATCAAACTTCTCTTGCGCAATAATATCGCGATGTTATTGTAAGGGTTCTCTCTTTCCTCGGGCTTTAATTCCTTTGACGATTCTATCTGCGCCTTAAATTCTCTTATCCTGTCCACCAAGAAACACGTTTCTTCCGCGTCAGTAGTGAATTCCCAACATTCTATGGACCTTTTTTTGAGATCGCGCATCGCGGTAAGTTTCTTTTCTGATGCCCTTTCACTGCCGGGTAATTCATTTATAAGCGCCTGCGAAAGTTCTATCAGGTCCTTTGCCGAGCGGTAGTTATTTTTAAGGGATATGGTCTTTAAGGCCTTGAATTTCTTTTTTAATTCCTTGAAATTAGCGATGCTCGCGCCCTGGAACCTGTAAATGGACTGGTCATCGTCACCGACGCAACAAAGGTTGGAATGAGCTCCCTCCATAAGAGAGAATAAAAACTTTAGCTGGGCGCCGTTAGTATCCTGGAATTCATCTACCATTATGTAGATAAACTGTTCCTGGTATTTTGCCTTAAGAAGCTTTTCTTTGTTTAGGGCGTCGGTCGCTATCATTATCATGTCATCATAATCATATCTACCGCGCTCGTCGAATACGTCCTTATTTATGCCCTCTTTCAGCTCTTCGTATTTTTCATACGCGACAGCAAGCGCCTTTATGCGCGGGATATGTTTTTCTTCCACGCATATCCCGTCAGGCTTTACCTTCTTTACATGCTTCAGGAATTCTTCAGGGCTTATGCCTTCCCTCTTTAGTTCTCCTATTTTTCTCTGTATGTCCCTGACGTAAAAATACGGTGCCCTGAAAGGCCTGATATCGGTAAGGCCTTCTGTGTGGTCAAGAATATACTCTATCGCTTTTACGTTCTCTATGTCAGTGATCTGGATCCTTTCGCGGATATAATTACTGGCCTCCTCCGAATCAAGTATTATGGAGTTCGCGAAACTATGGAAGGTACAGACCCTGACGTCATAACCCTTAAAGCCTACTATCTTAGCCAAGCGCTCTTTCATTGTTTTGGCCGCGGCATTTGTGTAGGTAAGTATAAGGATGCTCTCGGGCAAGGCTTTTTTCTTCTGTATGATATTCGCGGCGCGGACAGAGAGAAGCTGGGTCTTGCCTGTCCCTGGGCCGGCCAGGACAAGAACCGGGCCATCCACGGCATCGACTGCCTGCTTCTGTTCAGCATTAAGTTCTTTGTAAAGCGAGTTGAAATCAGCCATAATCCCCTTTATTTTAATCTTATTTATCACTTTATGCAATATCAAAAAATAGTTCGGGGTAATAGGTGATTTATCGGGGGTGCCGTAAAGCTTTTTCCGTGTGTAAATATTCTTCGAGCGGAGTCCCGAAGTATCGGGACGTAGTCGAGAAGCACACTCAGAGAGTTCTCGACTCTTTAA
>JAHIUV010000022.1 GCA_018817035.1 Candidatus Omnitrophota bacterium
AGAAGCATAGTCTGCAAGAAATACAAGGAGATACTTGATACAGGCAAGATCACGCTTTTTAGGTCTTACAGTAAAGATTATGCTGACGGAGAGCAGGAGAGGGATTTCGTTTATATAAAGGATGCTGTCGAGATAATGCGGCAGCTTTTCAAAGATCCTGAAATAACAGGGATCTTTAACTTAGGTACCGGCGTTGCGCGTACCTGGAATGACTTGGCAGGGGCGATGTTTTCCGCTATGGATGTAAAACCAAGGATAGAATATATAGATATGCCTGTCGAAATACGCGACAGGTACCAGTATTTTACGCAGGCTGACATGGCTAAACTCCGCGCGACAAAATGCCCTGTCAGTTTCAGGCCGCTGGAGGAGTCGGTAAAAGATTATATAACCTACCTTAAGGCAGGGTCTTATATTTAGTTTTGTTAAGACCTTCGCAGGATGACCATGGTTTCCATGTGAGGGGTTTGGGGAAAAAAGTCGTAGCCGTGCACGCTCTTTATTTTATAGGACGATAGTAGTATTTTGAGGTCTCGCGCGAGAGTAGAGGGATCGCAGGATATATATGCCAGCGTGGGCGGGCCTGACATGGTAAGGGCATTGCATATGCCGGTATCTATACCTTTTCTCGGAGGGTCTATGATAGCTATGTCGACCCTTTGTTTAAGTACGGGTGATATGGCCTCTTTGCAGTCGCATAGGCTGATGTCGAAATTTTTTATAT
Source organism: Candidatus Omnitrophota bacterium (assembly GCA_018817035.1). GTDB lineage: Bacteria > Omnitrophota > Gorgyraeia > Gorgyraeales > Gorgyraeaceae > JAHIUV01. Next base: position 725 of record JAHIUV010000022.1, read on the forward strand.
TATTCAACTCGATATTTTTTTTCATAAAATGAAAATTTTCCTTACCGGATTCGACCCCTATCACGCGTTTTACCTTTGAGGATAATAAGATACCAAATGTTCCGATGCCGCAATATAGGTCAGCCAGGACATTGTCCGGACTTAACCCCAGTTCATTCCTCATGTCTCCCATTAACACAGAAAGCATTTCCGTATTTACCTGGAAGAATGATCCGGTCCCTATATGGAAATCAAAGCCCTCTATGGTTTCCTTTAAGAAACCATCCCCATGGACAAGTGTTTTCTTGAGATCCTTTTGATCTGTAAGCATAAAACCCGCGATATGAAATTTTCCGAATAAATCCTCAAAAATCTTATAAGCTGTTTTTTTGTCTAAGGCATGGTCATGGTACGCGTCTATCAACAGTTCATTTTTTTTATTTTCCCTCACTGTCAATCCTGTTAAATATTTCAGCGAGTCAGGGCTTAACGCGTTTAAGAACGAATTAGTGGTTTCCGGGGAAAGGAAGCATTTATCTATGGCCGTGAACCTATCGGTAGACCGCGGGAGGTTATAAGCGAGATAAGGCTTTTTATCCTGCCGCAATACTTTAAGTTTTATTTTATTCCTGTAACCCCAGGCATGCGGGCTTTCGCGAAATACGATCTCAGGTATGTCGGCTTTGAGATGCCTTGTCAGTATTTCCGAGAGTTGTTGTTTTTTTATCTCAACCTGGTAAGAGTAGTCTATGTATTGATAGGGAGAACAAACACGGTAATGTCCGCATCGCGGGATAATTCTATGAGGAGAGGGAGTGATTATTTTAACAGTTTGTCCCTGCGTGTAACCTTTTGTTTCTTTAATGACCGCGATCTCCACTTTTTCTCCGGGCAGGCCCTGGTCGGTAAACAATACTTTGCCGCCTATCCTTGACATGCTTTTACCCGGGTATACTATTTTTTCTATTATGATGGCCATGGCGGTATTATAGCACGCTGAGAAATTACATTGCGGATAATTTTTTTTTAGGATAAAATATGAGCATGAACATAGCGGAGAAGGCAAAAAGTGTTTTTAGTCTCAGGCTTTTAATTAGGGCCTAATAAAAATAAAAGTTTCATTTACAGAGTTAGATACTGTAAAAGAGTTTACTAACTTTTGAATATTTCAAACAATATTCTTCGAGCGCAGCCCCAAGCTTTATGTTCTCGACAAGCTCGAACAATATTGTCAGGGGCGAAGTCGAGAAGTTTCAAAGTCAGCAGAGTTTATTGCAATATCTAGAGTTATCCTTGCAACCTACTATGAAAAAAATAGCCGTATTGCTTTTTATATTTTTATTGTTTACAAATATCGCTTATTCCCAGGATATGCTTACCTGGGAAGAGTGCGCGCGTGAGGCAGGGAAAAATCATCCTGACCTGATCTCTGCCATGGAAAAAGTAAAACAGGCGCGGGCGGATAAAGCGATAGATATGAGCGGGATGCTTCCGCAGATAGACGCTGCGGCGTCAGGCAAAAGCGCTGAGGCATCAAGCGGGGCGACTACTGATACTTATTCATACGGAGTAACCGGCAAGCAGTTGGTTTTTGACGGGTTTAAGACATTGGACAATGTGGCCAGCTCGTCAAGGTCGCTTAAGGCCGCGGAATATAACTATAAAGTTATTTCTTCGGATATAAGGCTGAGCCTCAGGAACGCGTTCGTAGGGCTTTTAAAAGCGCAGGACTTGATCTCACTTACTGATGAGATCGCTGAACGCAGGCGGCAGAGCCTTAAGCTGGTTAAATTACGCTATGAGGCAGGCAGGGAACATAAGGGGTCACTTTTGACAGCAGAGGCTGATCTGGCGCGCGCTGAATTTGAAGTAAGGCAGGCCGAGCGCAGCGTCACTCTGGCACAACGCGAGTTATCAAAAGAGATGGGCTTGGAAAAATTGCGTCTCGCGAACGCGAAAGGTGAATTCTTAGTACCCGAAGATTATAGTGTTAAGCCTGATCTGGAATATCTTGCCTATGTAACGCCGTTCCTACGGGAATTGGTAGAAAAAAAAGAAGCCGCGCGTTATGACCTTAAATCCGAACAGGCTGATTTTTTCCCACAGGTCTATTTGAACGGTTCCGCGGGTAAGACTGAAAATGACTGGCCTCCGAAAGGGGATGAGTGGTCTTTTGGGCTGTCGGTGTCTTTGCCTATATTCGAGGGAGGGAGCCGTGTCGCTGAAATAAAAAAAGCAAGATCTAAATGGATGCAGGCAAGGGCTGATGAGCGCAGTGGACGGGACAGTGTATTACTTACTTTGGAAAGCGCGTGGAAAGATCTTAGCGATGCCATAGAATATGTTTTTGTGCAGAAAAAATTCCTGGAGGCAACCGGGGAGCGCGCCAGGATAACAGCCGCTCAATACGAAACAGGCCTTACATCATTTGATGACTGGATAATAATAGAGGATAATCTTGTAAGTTCGAAAAAGGCATATCTGAACGCTCAGGCAGCCATGATGACTGCCGAGGCATACTGGATCCAGGCAATAGGAGGTACGTTAGAATATGATAAAGAATAAAAATAAGATAATTACCGCTGTGATCTTGATATTTATCGTCATTTTGTTGTTCAAAGTATCGGGAAAAGGCCAAGAAGCAGGGACCAATAGCTCAGGCAGTATAATACAACCTGTTATTGGCGATGTTTCAGTGACGGTTAGCACCACAGGTATTATTGAGCCTCAAAATCGCCTGGAGATCAAGCCTTCGATCAGCGGCAGGATAGAGGATATCCTTGTGAGAGAAGGTGACCGGGTAGAGATCGGCGATATCCTGGCGTGGATGAGCTCGACAGAAAGGTCAGCTTTAATGGACGCGGCGCGTTCACAGAGTAGTGAGGCCTTGAAATATTGGGAAGAGGCATATAAAAAGACGCCTATCATTTCTCCTATAG
>JAHIUV010000149.1 GCA_018817035.1 Candidatus Omnitrophota bacterium
AAATAGTTTGCTGACTTTTGAATATTTCAAACAATATTCTTCGAGCGTAGCCCCAAGCTTTATGTTCTCGACAAGCTCGAACAATATTGTCAGGGGCGAAGTCGAGAAGTTTCAAAGTCAGCAGAGTTTGTTGCAATATCCAAAGTTCTGCGGATTTGAAAGTAACGGCTGTTCGTGGTATCCTATTCAGTATGAAAAAGCTTATTATTGCCAGGAAGTTTTCCCAGGCCTTGTTTATGGTCCTGTTTCTTTATACGGTCTTGCCGTCTTCGTGCCCTTTGGCAAGGGGGACGGTCCATAAAGATATATTTTTAAAGATAGACCCGTTGACCCAAATTCTCGGTTCCATAAGCAGTCGTATTTTGTTCCCGGGCATAGTATTTGCTATTCTTATGCTGATGCTGACTTTTATCTTTGGAAGATTTTTTTGCGGGTGGATTTGTCCGTTAGGCGCGGTCATAGATGTATTCGGAGGTATAAGGAAAAAATGGATGCGTGTTTCCGCCGGAACGAATAAAATACTCTATTCTGTAAAATATTACATATTAGGCATTATAGCGTTATGCTCAATTTTGGGCATAAGGGCCGCGTGGACGCTTGACCCTATGTTCATAATGCTAAGTTTGATCGTATTCGGCGCAGTGCCGCTGATGGCATTTGCCTGCTGTTCTGCTTTTATAACAAAAAGATTTTGGTGCCGGGTAATCTGTCCGCTGGGCGCGATATACGCGATTGCCGCGAGATTTTCTTTATTAAGGCGTTATGTCATTGAGTGTGACGGATGCTCCAGGTGTAAGGCTGATTGCAGGATGCAGGCTATAAAGGACGATATGGATTACGATAAAAGCGAATGCATCCTTTGCATGGATTGTATATATGAATGTCCTGCCCGCGCGACAAGATTTGGCTGGCTATCTCGCGCAAAGAGGCCGCAGGCGTAATTCCTTCCACATATAACTGTTTTCCATACATAAATATACAGGTAGTTTTTTGGAGTGTTTAGACAGCATTTTTAACATAGAGCTGTATATTTCATGCCTGATGGAATGAGGATATCTTAATTTATTGTCAAAACCAGGGACCAGCTCTCCGTCAAGCAGTTCATTACCGGGAAATCTCGCCTCTATGACCTGTTTTACTTTAGGATTAAACCTCAAAGTGCCTATACTTATCCACGCTATATCTTTTACTTTGATAGCGTCGAAAAGCATGTCTATTACTTTCCCGTATTCTTTTTCCCAGCCGTTGAAATATATCACCGGGTCGAAGTGACATGCTATCTTATAGCCTGCGTCAGCGCATTTTTTAATAGCCTTCAGGCGTTCTTTCAGGCTTGGCGCGAAAAATTCATTCTCGTCTATTATGCTTTGGGGGTTAAGGCTCCACGCTGTTACTATGTTCCCGGAGTGGTTTGCCTTCAGCACTTTATCGATATTGACGCTCTTAGTCTTGAACTCAAAATAGACATCCCGGTGCTTTTTAAAAAAATCTATGATAGGAAGGGAGTATTCTGTTATATGGTCCAGCATCAGCGAATCAGAAAATTCACCTGTTCCTATGCGCATGCCCGGTTTTTTATATTTTGGGAATTCCTGAAAAAACCTGTCCAGGTTTGCCGGAAATATAAGGCCCGGGACATTCATGTATTCCTGCAGGTAGCAATAAGTGCAGTCAAAGATACACCCAAAACTCAGGTTGAATATATGATATCCACAGCCCACAGCCATTTTTGTGCAGGGGCATTTCTTGAAGAAATCATAATTTTCGTGGGTGATGAATACCGTGCCGCGCCTTTTGTTGTAATCTGATATACCGGAAGATTTTTTTCCCGCCAGATGGTCTTTTAGGCTTTTTATCTCGGAGAATTTTGCTTTTGGGAAGGCTTTCCTGAAATTGTCGGAGAGCTTTGATCGTGATGCAGAGGTTTCCGCTATAATATTGTCAGGGTAGAAAACTGATTTTTCCAGGTCCAGCGCTGAATCTTGATCAAGTTTTAATTTAGGCAGATGCGGCCTTGACAGTTGCCTGTTAAGGGAAGCGTAAGGAAACCGTCTTTTTAACAGCTCGTCTTTTATTTTTTTAAAATTATCAGGAATGCCGCGGACTATATCAGGAGGTTTGACGTTGTCTCTTTTGGATATTTCGTAGACGAGCCTTATGGTTTCCTGTTTTTTGTTGATACCCAGGCGCCGAAAGGCGGAATTAACAGCGTCTTTGGAATCTTTTAATCTTTTGGATTCTTTTTTATAAGATCGCATAACAGGAGAGAGGCGGTTTTTATCGAGGCGGTCAATGTCGAGTTATCCTCGCGGCTTAATTTTTCATAAAAAGGTTTTTTAGCTATTATATCGGTGACGTAAAATAGCGCGGCTGCTTTTTTCCCGGTGCGCGCCGCGGCGGAAAAGAGGGCGCTTGCTTCCATGTCTACCACGTCTATTTTATTCTGTTCGAATATTTCCGGATGATCCTCTTCCAATTTCAGGGAGCCTAAAGTAGCGCAGGTCACTTTTTTTATCCCGGATAGTTTATCGGCAAGAGTTTTGTCAGGGAAATACGCGTCAGGCGCTTTACCCGGCTTTAACAGCATATCTGTAAAGCTTTCCATGGAGTAGCATTTTTCAGGAGAGACGAGGCTGCCTATGCCCATGCCTTTTTCTTCTTTTACAAGCCCGCATGAACCGAATAATAGTATGTTCCTGCACTGTGTTTTTTCAAGATATAGCGCCGCGTCTCCTGAGAATCCAGGGCCTATGCCGGTATGTATCACGGTGAAATATTCGTTGTTCCCTGAAGCGTATATCTTGCCCCTGGAGAACTCTTTTATTCCCAGCCATTCCGATATGTCTTTCCTCAGGATAGGCAGGAATACGCAGGTATCTTTGACCCGCGATCCATCTATACCGAATAAGGCTTTGAATTTTGTCATGTGAGCCCCTATATTTCTATTAAATTATAATTTAAGCTGCCCATACCTTTCGTGGCCGCGTGCTCAAGGGTTTTTTTGTAAGAGCCTTCAGATGTCGCTTCAAAAAATATGTCTTTCTCTTTATTGATAAGATCTATGGTAGCTTTTTCAAGGGCCAGTATGTCTTTGGAGGCGAGTATGCCTATGTCGGCGCTCACTATTTTTTCATTTTTAGTGGATATACAGTCGCATTCTTTTGTTATGTCAAAGGCGAAATTCATGAAAAATTTATTTTTGAACTTAGAGAGTATAAATTCCGCGACTTCAGCTATTCTTTTGGCGAACACATCATGGTCTTCACCCCAGTTTATGAATATTGAGTTAAATTTGCACGCGCATAAGCATTCGCCGCAGCCAAGGCATAGTACCTTATCTATAAAGGCTTTATTGTTTTTGGAAAAGCTTATGGCTTTTACAGGACAGATATCGATGCATAAACCGCAGGAGGTACATTTTTCCTCGACTATATGAGGCTTAAGAGAAGAGTGCTGCACCTGTTTAGTTGCCCTGGACGACATACCCATAGCGATATTTTTGATCGCGCCGGCGTATCCTGCCAGGATGTGACAAGTGATGTGCGACAAGACTACCAGATTATCTGTCATGCCGATAAAGGAGGGAAGTTTTATATTTTTTACGTATTCTGAATCCAACGCGTATTCTTTTCCGTCCTGTCCGAATATGCCGTCCGCTATTATGAACGGCGCGCCTACTCTGGAATGCGCGAAACCTTTATTTTGCGCGAGAGTGAGGTGATCGACCGCGTTTGTCCTGGAGCCGCTGTATATGACGTTGGTATCAAAGAGAAAGGGTTTAGCGTTAAGTTTTTTTATTTCGCAGACGACATGTTTTACCAGTTCCGGACTTAAGTGATTTGTACATTTAGTGTCGCCCAGGGTCAGTTTGACCGGTATGAAGTCATCTTTTTTGTAATCTATGAAAGGATTTATTTCCCGGAGCAGTTTTAGCAGGGCAATTGACCTGCTTTTTATATCGCCATTCGTAGTCTTTATTAAATAAACATCACTTTTCATAACTCACGATTCCCTAACTTCACAACAGTGCATTGCAGTTTTGTGAAGTTAAGATTTGGAGGAAGAGGTTATTTTGTTATGGCTTTATGGCCTGGTCTGTCCAGAAAGGCTTATGGTCGTTTTCTTTTAATATTTTAAGCGCGGTCGCTACTATATCTTTGTCATATTTAATGCCGGAGTTGTCTTTTAATTCCTTTGCCGCCTCGTCTATTCCCAGGGCAGCCCTATATGGCCTGTGGTCTGTCATGGCTTCAAGCACGTCTGATATGGCAAGGATCCTGGCTTCTGGTATTATCTTACTGCTGGATAGTCCCCGCGGATATCCTTTTCCGTTAAGCCTTTCATGATGCTGATAAATAGCCTCGGGCAAGGGAAAAGGAAAATCATGGGGCTTTAACATCTCGTAACATTTTTTGACATGCTCTTGTATCAGCTTAAATTCCAGTTCGGAAAGTTTGCCGGGTTTATTTAATATTTCCAGAGGAATCAATATCTTTCCTATGTCGTGTAATTCCGCCGACATCTTTAGTTCCAGTATCCTGTCTTCGCTCCAGCCCATTCTCTTGGCTATCTTTTCCGCTATTATTGATACACGTCGTGTATGTCCGAATGTATAAGGATCCCTTATTTCCAGCACCTTATCCAGCACTTTAAGGGAACTTATAACCATGTTCAGCCTGCCCTGCTCTACATGGTCATACGCGGTTATGTCGCGCGTTATGCCCATGGTGCCTATGGTTTTACCTTTTTTATCATATACTGGTATTTTTGTCGTCGTGACGCAGTTATATGTCCCGTTAGGGAGAAGCGTTCTTTCGATTTTTCCTATTATGGGTTTGCCTGTTTTCAATATATGGGTATCGTCGTTGAACATTTTTTGAGCCTGGTCTTTAGGGAAAAAGTCAAAGTCGGTTTTGCCTATGATCTCAGCGGGTTTCATCTTAAACCCCTGGGCGTAGAAACGGTTGACCTTTATTATGCGGTTTTTCCTGTCTTTGAAATAGATGGCGTCAGGAAGGTTGTCCAGCAGGTTCCTGAAGAGATGTTTTTCGAAATAGAACTTTTCCTCGAGCTCTTTATGTTTTGTTATATCCTCAAGCATACCTTCCATGCAGACATGTTTTTTTCCTGAGGCGGCTTGTTTCATGTGAGCGGTTATGGCTACCCAGACATCGTCGTTACTTTTTCTTTTCTTGAAGCGCGTTTCGTAGAATTTTATTTTTTTATTTTTCTTCAGGTCCCTGAAGAATTCCTCAGAATCCTTGTGGTCGCTGAAAAGGTTCCTGAATTTGAGTTTCTGTATGTCATTCGGCGACGCGTAACCGAGTATCTTAGCCAGGGCTGAATTTACCGTAAGGAATCGCCCTGTCGGATATAGCTGATATTTAAAAAGGCATATGCCAAGCTTGTCGGCTGTAGAGAAATTAAGGTAAGATTCTTCTTTTTTGCAGTGATTTTTAGTTATCATAAGCGAAGATATTTTACCATAAAGAAAGAATAAAAGAAAGAAAAACCCATACTTAATTTATAATAAATGAAAAGATGCGTCCTGTTTTTTCAAATAGCGCAGGTGTTGTTAAAATATATGTTGAGAAAAGTGCGCATAGTTTGGTATAATAACGTGGCTTGAGAATAAGAATGTGAATTAGCATATCAGGAAAGGAGTTTCAAATGGCTGTTTCATACAAAGAGTTAGGACTTGTTAATACAAGAGAGATGTTCAAGAAGGCAATGGCGGGTAAATACGCGATTCCCGCTTACAATTTTAATAATATGGAGCAGTTACAGGCCATAATAATGGCTTGCATCGAATCCAATTCACCTGTAATACTCCAGGTATCTTCCGGCGCGAGAAAATACGCTAACCAGATACTATTGAAACACATGGCAAGAGGGGCAATGGAAATCATAAAAGATGCCGGCTCTAATATACCGGTCGCGCTGCATCTGGATCATGGTGATACCTATGAACTTTGTGTATCCTGCATAGAGTCAGGTTTTTCCTCTGTCATGATAGACGGTTCATCGAAGCCGTTCGAGGAAAACGCTGCTCTTACGAAAAAAGTAGTGGAATACGCGCATAAGTATGATGTTACAGTTGAGGGAGAGCTCGGCGTCTTGGCAGGCATAGAGGACGAAGTGAGCCATGAGGCAAGTCATTATACTCACCCTGAAGAAGTGCAGGCATTTGTGTCAAAAACAGGCGTAGACAGCCTCGCGATATCCATAGGCACGTCTCATGGGGCGTATAAGTTTAAACTAAAACCCGGAGAAAGCGTCCCGCCTTTAAGATTTGACATATTGGAAGAAACAGAAAGAAAGGTCCCTGGCTTTCCTATTGTCCTGCATGGTTCAAGTTCCGTGCCGCAGGAATATGTGGATATGATAAATAAATACGGCGGCAATCTCGAGAATACCGCGGGTGTTCCCGAAGACCAGCTGAGAAAAGCCACAAAGTCAGCTGTGTGCAAGATAAACATAGATTCCGACGGAAGATTAGTAATGACAGCGAAGATACGAGAGGTATTTGCCAATTCCCCGAAAGAATTTGACCCCAGGAAATACCTGGGGCCGGCAAGAGCTGAGCTCCTGAAAATGTACAAACACAAGAACGAACATGTACTAGGCAGCGCCGGAAAAGCATAACTGTTCTCGACTCCGTCCCGATACTTCGGGACTCCACTCGAACAATATTTTAAGAAATAGCCTAAGGACAATATTCTTCGAGCGAGTGAAACGAGTCGAGAAGATTCAAATTATGATAGATACAATAGCCCTAATAGCCTCAATAACATTGCCGCTGTGTAATATCCCGCTTATTATAAAAATAATAAAGAGGCGTTCATCCAAAGACATAAGCCTTATCTGGGCTTTTGGTGTTTGGCTTTGTCTTTTGGCCATGCTGCCGTCAGGATTAAAAAGTGAATTCCTGGTCTGGAAGGTCTTTGCCACGGCGAATTTCGCTTTTTTCAGTTTAGTGGCATTCTTCACACTTATATTCCACAATAAAAAATAACCGCCAATGAAGATCATCCCTTTATTCATACCCCACGCAGGGTGCCCTTATAAATGTGTGTATTGTGACCAGCATGTCATATCAGGCGCTGTCACTATGCCTTCTGCCGCGGATATCCGCCATATTATTGAGCGTAACCTTAAGACTATTCCCAAAGGCGAAGATATAGAAGTCGCGTTTTTCGGAGGCACGTTTACGTTCCTGCCCGAAAGCCTGCAGGAAAAATACTTAGATACTGTTTATCCATATGTAAAAAAGAAAATCATTTCCGGTATTCGCATGTCCACACATCCTGAGGCAGTTTCGCTTAAGGCAATGAAAATGTTTAAAAGAAAAGGCGGCTGCCTTGTGGAATTAGGCGTGCAGTCTTTGGATAAAGGCGTTTTAAGGAAGATAAAAAGGGAAATGCCTCCGGATGCCGTTAAAAAAGCCGCTGGTAACATAAAAAAAGCAGGCCTTAAACTTGGAGTGCAGGTAATGCTGGGCCTACCCGGCGACACATTGGAAAAAGCCATATCCACTGCCGAAAAACTTATTAAACTAAAACCTGAAACAGCTAGGATATATCCGACCCTTGTCATAAAAGGCACTGAATTAGCCAGGCAGTATAAAAAAGGAATATATAAACCTTTGACG
>JAHIUV010000150.1 GCA_018817035.1 Candidatus Omnitrophota bacterium
AGGCATTCAGGAGAAGTTAAAAAGAAAAACAAAGGCAGACTGCCAGTAGTAAAAACGACGAGGGTTAAAGGAGAACCAGAGGGAGCTCACGAATTTTGCAAGAAATGGGAATTAGATTCTTTCCCGAGATCTTTAAAGGAATTTTGTCCTGTAATAGGTCCGCCTTTAGAATTTGAGTATAATGACAAGGGTAAGATCTCCAAAATGGTATTTAATCCTAAGGGCTTGACGCAGCAAGATATAAAGCGGTATTGGAAGATATTAGATGAATACAAAAAGCTAGTATACGGAGAAGGTGAACGACATAGGCCTAACAAGTGGCGTGATTTAAGATGGTATTACTTATATAAAGAAATAACAACTAGCGGGAAATATAGGAAAGTTGCTGAAAAGACAATCGAGTTGTATCCTGAAACGGTGCAAAAGTCACTCCGCATAGAAGAGGATGTATTTAAAAAAAAGCTAATGTATGCTGTAACAAGAGAAGATTTAGTTGAAGATTTAATACCACTAATAAAAATAGCAATAAAAAGAGGGGAATCCAGGCGGAATAAATAGTAATTTTTAAAGCGTCCGATTTTCACCTGACTCTCAGCCAATACTTTTGGCTGGGAGTTTTTTTATCTAGGGTAACATCAGAAATCTTTTTGGCGTTACTATTCAAGATAAGATAACGTGGTATGATTTCTCTGTAAGGAGCAAAGATGAGTAGAGAAATATACCCAGCCCATTTAATCCAAGAAATCAAATCTCACATAAACTTACCGGACATGGTTCAAAGATACACGGTTTTAAACGGAAGGAATAAAGCCATTTGTCCTTTTCATAAAGAAAAGACCCCGAGCCTTTCCGTAAATCCCAACAAAGGTCTCTGGCACTGTTTTGGCTGTGGCAAAGGCGGAGACGCGATAAATTTTATAATGCTCGCCGAATCCGTAACTTTCAAAAATGCAGTAAAGCTTCTTGCCTTTGAGGCAAGTATATCATTAGACAATTCTGGCAAGATAGATAAAACCTTGCAGTCGAAGTGGCAAAAAAGACAAAAGGAGTTGGAACAGGCAGGTGAATTAGAAGACTTGTTCAAGGATTTAGAGATCGATCTGTATGCCGACTTCCATAAAGAATTAGGCAGATTACCTTCCAGGATCAATAGAGACGCAAGAGACTACAATAAAGAAGTATCTATGGAAATAGATTTAGATGATTTGGATGAGCTAGTTAAAAGAAGAGTCGCGACATTCAAGGAGATAAAGCATGGGATTAGAAATGTATGAAACCCAGTCACTTTATGAGGCAGCGTATTTAATGTCAAGAGGGTTTTCCTTGGCAGGCAAAAGAAAAGATAGCAGTAAGGTTACGATTTTGTTTGACGGTAAAAACGTCCACGAAGAGGCCCTAAAGTTTTACAATGGCGGAAAGGTAGAGGCCAAAAGATATAGTGACTGTTACAGGAGTTTAAAGGATTATATCTTTGAAAGATAAGATGAGGAGATTTGACAATGACGGATTTAGATATTGAAAGAGCAGAGAGCCTTAGAGAGAAGGTTAAGAAATGGCTATATTTTGAGAATTACGATGTGATAGACATAGTCATGGCAGTCTGCATTATAAACAGAAAGCCTATAGACCCTGTGTGGTTGTTTCTGGTAGATCCGCCGAGCTCCGGGAAGACCGAGATCCTAAGAGCCTTTTTTAACAGCCCCAAATATATACTTTCCCTTTCAAGTTTAACTCCAAAGAGTCTTATCAGCGGCAAAGTTACAGCAGAAAGCCACAATACCCCAAAAGACCCGAGCTTATTCGCCAGGATAAACAACAAGATATTCATAGTCAAAGATTTCACAACTGTTTTGTCTTTACATCCAAGAGACCAAGCAGAGATATTTTCTCTTATGAGGGATTCTTATGACGGCTATGTAGAAAAGAAATTCGGACAGACTGTAAATGTTTATCGATATAAAACTCATTATGGCTTTTTAGGAGGCGTCACGCTTGCCATAGATCAAGCGTACACCTTAAATCAGATTATGGGTGAACGCTTCTTGAAATACAGATTGGAGACGAATAGAAAAAAGGCTCAAGACAGGGCTAATCAAAATAGAAATCATGTAGAACAAATGAGGACAGAACTTAACGCTATAGCAGATAGTTTCTTGAGCTCTTTTGAGACTCTGCCTGAAATAACCTGGTCCGAAGAACAGGAAAGGATAATAGATGAGACAGCCAATCTCGTAACTCTCGTAAGAACACCGGTAGCTCGTAACTGGCAGAAGTTTGAGATCATAGAGGTGTCCCCTGCGCCAGAAATGCCAATGAGGTTCGCAAGTTCATTGAAGAATTTAGCAGATGGCCTGGCTATAGTAAGGGGGAAAAAGAGTGTCACAGATCAAGAGCTAAAAACTGTTATAAAAGTAGCCTTTGATAGTTTACCTGTTAAGTTATTCAATATAATTCAAGCGATGTGGCCCTTAAAAGACTATTGTCTGCACAAAGAGATTGCGGAAATCGTAAAGCTTAATACCGCTACGGTTACGAGGGTTTTGGATGATTTCTTCGCCATAGGGGTGACAGAGATGGATAGGAGTGGAGGGACTGCGGGCTATAAGTCCATCTTAAAAGAAAAGATAAGACTTCAATTAAAAGAATTATTATCCTATAGGTTTAGGAGTGATATCCACTGACGTGTGTGTAGGGTAGTAAATAGGTTCATCATTGTATATCACTCCCAAAACGAACATCTGGGAAATAATTTAAAAATCATGAAACGTTTAACACCCCTAAAAGCTATAAGAGCCAAATGCCTTGATTGTAGCGTAGGGCAACCTTCGGAGATTAGGAATTGTCTGATCGCAGCTTGCCCTTTATATCTTTATCGTTTTGGCAAGAATC
>JAHIUV010000151.1 GCA_018817035.1 Candidatus Omnitrophota bacterium
CGGAAATCGAATCCGCGTCCTTCAGTATCCCAATAACAGTATCTACATGTTTAGTTTGTCTTTTCGTCTCGCCGCATGATCTCCGACAAACTGGATATCACGCAACAAAGCCCTTTTTATGCTCCTCGCCGTTTCCAAAAAGCACTTAAAGGAAACAGCCAGCCTGCTAATGGCGTCTATTCAAATCCCACAGGCAGGACTTGTAGACGGGTTGCCTAATTAGGCAACAGCTACCGCCTCGCTAGAGACCAAAATGGCCTCTGCTTCAGCTACTGCATCGTAGTTGGCGTTTAATTAGTGCCAGGTGTTTTTCGAGGCCTCCTGACAACCTCGACATGCTGCTCTTACCAAGCTTACCAAAGTCGAAACCTGTCGCCCCCTCCTTTTTTTATATTTCAGATCTTTTTGCCCTTGTCATAGCGCGTTCCGCTTCTTTGAGTTTGATCGCCTCGCGCTTATCATAATGCTTTTTTCCTTTTGCCAACCCTACTTCGACCTTTGCCAGGCCCTTTTTAAAATAAACTTTAAGAGGTATTAGCGTCAGCCGCTTCTGCAAGACCTGAACCTTAAAATAATCTATTTCCCGTCTATGAAGAAGCAGTTTTTTAGGCCTTAAAGGGTCCTGCGCTTCCTGGCTGTTATACTCATAAGGGCTCACATGCATGTGATATAGGAATATCTCATCATCGTCGATCTTGGCAAAGCTCTCCGCCAGGCTAGCCTTTCCGGCTCTTATGGACTTTACCTCGCTCCCTTTGAGCTCAAGACCGGCCTCCATGGATTCAAGTATAAAATAATCCCGCCTCGCGGCCCTATTAGTGACAACAGCATCGTCTTTCATTATATAGTGTCACTATACCAAAAATCGCCCTAAAAATCAACCAATTCGACGCGCATCAAGACAATTGAAAAACAATATTCTTCGAGCAAAGGCACGGAGTGCCGAAGTCGAGAAGAGATAAAGTCAGCAAAGTTCTTGACACTATGGAAGCATCAAGGCAATTGACAGATCATAAAAACAGTAGTATACTTTATTATTCCAAGCGGAAGTGGCGGAACTGGCAGACGCGCAGGCCTCAGAAGTCTGTGAGCGCAAGCTTATGTGGGTTCAACTCCCACCTTCCGCACCATGGTTGTTGATTTTGTACCATTTTGGCTCTCCCCTATCAAAGTGTCCCAGTTCTAATCTTCAATCTGTCCCGGGGACACTTTGAAGCGTGATTCTGTAGCAGATTGGTGAGTAAAATCTCAAACGGTACAAGAATCATAATTTTAGCAGAATTACTTTACAGAAGGTTGGAAATTTTTATCTTTAACTCGGGAAGCTTATTCTTAACTATATCCCACAATATTTCTAAATCTATGCCAAAGTACTCATGAGCCAGTATATCTCTCAGGCCGGCTATCTTTTTCCATTCGACATCAAGATTTTCATTCTTTATATCTTGAGGGATATTCTTTACTGCTTCTCCGATTATTTCTAAGTTTCTTACGATTCCATCAATTATTAAGTCTTCTTTCTTTAACTTGTCAGCATCCAAGCCTTTGGTATATTTCTCTATCTTTTGAATAGCCTGTAATATGTCTTCTAAATAAAGCTTATAATCACGCATATGAAACTTCCTTTAACACGCTATCTTTAATTCTTGATTTTAATGTTCCTTCGATTACAAGGTCAACTTTGCGATTAAATAGCTCTTCTAAAAAAAATTTCAGCCCCATATAATTATCAAATGCCTTTTTATGCTTATGAAATTCAATAAGAAAGTCTATGTCGCTTTGCTCAGTCTGAGAACCTACTGCCATGGAACCAAAAATCCCTATCTTTTTGATGCCATAGCCTTTTATCTCTTCCATGTTTTCCTGAACTATTTTTACAATATCATTTTTGGTCAGCATAATAAATTTTCCTTAACATAAAGATTGCTATCTCTTTTGCTCATATAGAAACTGCCTCTTCTAAAATTTTATCTTTGATCAAGGGTTTTAAGGCTTGCTCAGTTACTAAATCAACTTTTACGCCCAATAAATTTCCCAAAAATCCTTCTAGCTCCATGAACTCAAATATGTCCGGAGAAGAATAAAACCCTATCAGAATATCTATATCGCTATCTGCGGCTTCTTCATGTCTCGCGAAAAACCCGAATATCTTTATAGATTTAACCTTATATTTCTCTGACATTATCTATCGTCATATTTAAGGCCTCTGTTGTTTTATAATATACCATAAAATAGCTTATTAGCAACTTTTTTTTGATATCTTAAGTATAGAACCGGCACGCTTCTGGCACGCAAATGATCAAAAAAGTGACCAAAATGCCCCCGCAACCAAAAGCAACTGAACGTAACTGAAGGCAACTAAACGTTGATGTTTTAGGGAGTTATGGAATTTGTGCTCAAATGGGGATTTTCCCGTATAGTATCCCACCTTCCGCACCAGACTTTACACTGCTGTGTCTTACTGAATGCTTTCCACCATTTGATTTATTAAAGGTTTTATCGAGGGGATGTCTTCTTTGACAGTGTTCCATATAACTTTGACATTAACACCAAAATACTCATGAATTAGCTTATCTCGCATCCCTGTGATTGCCGGCCATGGAATCTGCGGATATTTATTTTTTACGGGAAGTGGGATCTTTTTTGCCGCTTCCCCTATAACCTCTAACGCTCTTATGACAGCAAACTTAGTCTTTTCATCTTTTTCAAAATCTTCGGCTTTTATACCTTGAGTAAATTCTTCTATTTTCTCAATAGCTCCGATTATGTCCATCAAATAATCTTTATATTCTCTTGTCATGAATAAATGACCTCATGCATTATACGCTCACCTATGACCGGCTTTAATGCATCTTTCATTACTAAATCAACCTTGACCTTTAGAACTCGCCCAAGATAATGTTCAAGCTGAATAAATTTAAATAAACTGGGCGCCTCTTCGAATTCCACAAGAATATCCAAATCACTCCCCTTCTTTTCTTCTCCTCGTATATACGAACCGAATATACCGATTTCTTTTACCAGAAAATTACGTCGTAATTCAGGCTTATATTGCCCTAATTTTTCTCTTATTTTTTCGATTCTTTTCATGTAATCCTCATAGAGAATTATAAATATTGTTAAGAGAATTTTTTAAAGACATGAGGCGGGTCGAAATAGTCTTCCAAACAATATCAAAATCTACGCCGAAGTATTCGTGAATCACCTTATCCCTCATGCCGGCCATTTCTTTCCAAGGAATATCCGGATATTGGGCTTTGATTTCATCCGGTATATTTTTAGACGCTTCTCCTATGATTTCAAAATTTCTCACTACCGCATCAATTACCAAATCTTTCTTCTTGAATTGCCCCAAGCTAAGCCCTTTGGTATATTGTTGGATTTTCTCTACCGAATCTATAATATCTTTAACATAAAGTTTGCTATCTCTTTTGCTCATATAGAAATGGCCTCTTCTAAAATTTTATCTTTAATCAAGGGTTTTAAGGCTTGCTCAGTTACTAAATCAACTTTTACGCCCAATAAATTTCCCAAAAATCCTTCTAGCTCTATGAACTCAAATATGTCCGGAGAAGAATAAAACCCTATCAGAATATCTATATCGCTATCTGCGGCTTCTTCATGTCTCGCGAAAGACCCGAATATCTTTATAGATTTAACCTTATATTTCTCTTTTAGGAAATTTTTATTCTTATTTATAATTTCTCTGACATTATCTATCGTCATATTTAAGACCTCTGTTGTTTTATAATATACCATAAAATAGCTTATTAGCAACTTTTTTTCTAATATCTTAAAGTATATTACCTGGCACGCAAAGTGTTAAAAACTGGTCCAAAATGGCTATGTGATCTTGTACCGTTTTGGCTCTCCCCTATCAATGTGTCCCAGTTCTAAGCTTCAATCTGTCCCGGGGACACTTTAAAGCGTGATTCTGGGACAGATTGGTGAGGGAAATCGCAAACGGTACAAGAATCAAAGAATCACAAAAAATATACTCTTTCTAAATTTGATTTCGATTGCCTACTGCGGATGGGATGTTTTCAGGATTAAATGTTTCGGTTGAAGGCGTGTATAACAATCTCGCCGCGCCATTGGGGAGCATGTTTTTTCTTTTCCAATCAATCTGACCGGTCTTATCAATCAATGCCGTATCACCTAAAAGGACTCTGTCTGCAGTTAATCCTACTCCATGACTAAACAGTACAACAATTTTGCCTTTATGGGACTTATTAATAGTCTCTAATAATTTTTTACGGCGGATAAGTAGGTCTAAAAAACTCTCCCCATTTTTTGGTCTTGTAGTTGCATTATTTTTCCGATACTGTATGATAAAATACCGATCTCTTGAGGAAAGTTGTTCGGGAGTTTTGTTATCCCAAATGCCAAATGATATCTCGTTAGCATACTTATCCACTTCCGGCTTTATGGTAATTCCCGTTCTTTCTTTTACCAAACTAATAAAAGCATCCGCAGTGTCTTTAGCGCGCTTTAAATCGGACGTGATAACTACTATCTCTTCGCCTGAGGCGATTTTATCTTTTAATTGAGCGAATAATACTTCCGCGGCTTCCCTTGCTTGCTCTTTCCCTTTGTCAGTAAGTTGATCAATCTCTTCATCAACGTTTCCCTGGAACATCATTTTATTCTTATTTGCTTCGGTCTCTCCGTGTCTAACTCCCCATAAAACAAAATCAAGAACAACAGAAGTTTTAACTATATCCCTGAATTTAATTCTTCCTGTGCGTTTATTTAATAGGATCCCGTTTAAATCTTTCTTTGGTGACCACTCTGTCAATGCTTTCTCTACAGTTTTATGACCATCTACAGGAACACGCAAAGCATAAAGACCCTGGCATACTACCGCCCCTGTTAACATAAATATTAATACTATATTAATTATTTTATTAATCTTTCTCATTCTACTTCGCCTTTTAATAATCTATAAGCCTGCGTTAATACCATAGATGACTCAGTAACTTATAAATCAAGTCTTTGTCTCACTATCTCCAAAACATCCTCTACGCTAATACCTTCCATACAGGCGCTAAACCAGAACTTTTTCTTATATAGGCAAGGCTTAAGCTCAGGATAACAAGGCATACAATCCAGCTTTTCTTTGGAGACAACAATGTCATAGCGGTGAAAATAGGGATAAATATATTCTCCCGATGTTGGTCCATACAGTCCGATCACCTTGGTCCCTATACAACTGGCCAGATGCAGAAGACCGGAATCAACTCCAATAAAAAGATCGCACCGCTTGATCAAAGCCATGGCCTGCTTCAAAGTAGTTTCGTAAGAGTCTGTGATTTCAGGAGACATCTCCCTTAATACCATCTGCCCAAAAAGATCATCTCCGATCTTACCGAAAGCAATCACCTTGATGCCATATTGGCTTTTAAGGATTCCTGCCAGTTTATTCCACTTATCAAGCGGCCAATTTTTTAAAGTCCAATTAATAGCGGGAA
>JAHIUV010000152.1 GCA_018817035.1 Candidatus Omnitrophota bacterium
CACAGTTACACTGGGTACATAAACTATAAAATAATGTAACTTTTGTAACCATACAAAAAAGGAGTTATTATGAGGGAAAAAGTCGAGAAGGCAATAGAAAAAGTAAGGCCTCATCTTCAGGGAGACGGCGGAGACATCGAGTTGGTGGACGTTGTTGACGGCGTGGTAAAAGTAAGGCTCAAAGGGGCGTGCATAGGCTGTCCAATGGCGCAGATAACTTTACAAGAAGGTGTCGCGAAGTTTTTAAAAAAAGAAGTCCCTGAGATCGTAAAAATAGAAGCAGTATAAACGTACCATTTCACTTACGCGAGAACCTTAACTTCACAAAACTGCAATGCACTGTTGTGAAGTTACGGTATTATAGGCTATGAAAATCCCTTCATCCAGTATCCCAAGGATCTCGCGCTATTACAGGGTTCTTTTATCTTTGAAAGACCCTGTTGTTTCTTCGCAGGAACTGGCTGACCTGACAGGGTCAGGCGCGGCGCAGATTAGGAAAGATCTGGCGTATTTTGGCCAGTTCGGAAGGCCCGGCAAAGGTTATGGCACAGAAGCCCTCAAGCAGGAATTAAAAAAGATCCTTGGCATTGACAGGAACTGGGCAGTGGCTCTTGTCGGCATAGGGAATCTTGGTTCCGCGCTTTTGGCTTACAAGGGATTCAAGGACCAGGGTTTTAATATAAAGTACGCTTTTGATAATGACAGGAAAAAAATAGGCCGTTCAAGACAGGGTATAAAAATACGGGACATAAAGAATATACCGTCAGTCATAAAAGCGAGCGGCATAGAGATGGCGGTAATAGCTGTGCCTCAAAGCTCTGCCCAGGATGTCGTGGATATGCTGGTAGCTTCTGGCATAAAGGCCATTCTTAATTTCGCACCGGCCGTGCTTAAGGTGTCCGACGGCGTAGAGCTCCTGAACATAGACCTTTCGATCGAGATGGAAAAATTGACATATTTTCTGCAGAGGAATAAGGCATGAAAATCCTGGTAGTAATAGTTTTTCTGCTTACATATATCTCGATAATCTTCCTGAACCGCAAAATCAACCCTCTCAAACTGCTTTTTAGCGGAGTCGCGGTGCTCGTTTTTTCCCACGCAATAGACATAAAATCCGCTTTTTTAAGCGTTAATTTAAACGTGTTGGGAGTATTTCTCGGCACAATGATCCTGTCCAGTCTTTTTATACATTCCAATGTCCCTGCGCATCTCGCGTCCAAGCTGGTTGCCAGATCCGGCAATGTAGGCATTGCTATTTTATTGATTTGCCTGCTCGCGGCGTTTATCTCCAGCTTTACGGAAAACGTCGCGACGATCCTTATAGTCGCGCCGATCGCTTTTGAGATGGCGAAAAAGTTAAAGACCAACCCTATTCCGTTCCTGATAGGCATAGCCGTGAGCTCTAACCTGCAAGGTTCGGCGACGCTGATAGGGGATTCGCCCAGTATAATACTCGCCATGTCTCACAAGATGAACTTTATGGATTTTTTCTGGATGAAAGGCAGGCCGGGTATAACATTCGCTGTCGAGATAGGCGCGGTGGCGTCGTTCGCTGTCCTGTATTTTATTTTTAGGAAATTCAAGCAGGGCATTCAGAATATAGAAGAGGTCAAGGTAAAGACCTGGATCCCGACGGTTTTTATGGCCCTCATGATCTTGACCCTGGCGATCTCAAGTTTTATAGTGAATAAACCATATCACTCGATCGCTTTTATATGTTTGACCTTTGGGGCTATAGGGCTTTTATGGCATAGGATCTTCGCTAAAGAAGAATTTTCTTTTATAAAAGATATAGACTGGCAGACGTTCTTTTTTTTAATAGGCGTGTTTATATTAATGGGGGCTTTGTCGCACGTGGGCGTGATAACTGACGCGGCAAATTTTATCTCAGGACTGACAGGCGGCAATGTATTCCTTACGTTTACATTGATAGTCTGGGCGTCGGTTCTATTGTCGGCATTTATTGACAATATCCCGTATGTCGCGGCAATGATACCCGTTGTTACGATCCTTGCCAATGATATGGGCGCCACTCCGGAATTGTTTTTATTCGGCCTTTTGATCGGCGCGACATTAGGAGGCAATATTACCCCGATAGGCGCTTCGGCTAACATTGTTTCCGTGGGCATGCTCAGGGAACGCGGATATAAAGTAACCTTTTCAGATTTTATTAAAATAGGACTGCCGTTTACCCTGGCGGCCGTAGGCGCGGCTTATGTATTTTTATGGTTAGTCTGGAAATAAAAGGGGGCATTTAGTGGAAAACGCGAAAATAATATGCCATAAAAGCCCACCCTCTTATAGTCATCTCCCTGATTTCACAAACAAACAATGAAAGAGCGTGAAGTTATGAGAGATAATAAATATGATGTCGTAATAAGTGATCTAGGCAATGTCCTGGTGAATTTTGACCACAGGATCGCTGTAAGAAAAATCCTTAAGCATACTCCAAGACCCGAAAACGAGATCTATGACCTGTTTTTTGATTCAGGGCTTACCGAGCTTTACGAGGAAGGGAAACTCTCTACGGATGAATTTTTCAGTGGGGTAAAAAATTCGCTGGAGTTGGACATGGATAAAGACGAATTTTTTCCTATATGGAATGATATATTTTTCGAAACCCCACTTAATTTAAAAATGAGGGATTTTTTAAAAAAGATAAAATCCAAGTATAAAATCGTAATGTTGTCCAATTTGAACATTACGCATTTTGAGTTCCTTAAAAAAAATATGGCCGGACTTTTTAGCGAATTTGATAAGCTGGTGCTTTCTTATGAAATCGGGTTCAGAAAGCCGGCGCCGCAGATCTACAAAGTGCCGTTGGATTTCGCGAAGACAGTTGCGTCAAGAGCGTTTTATGTAGACGACAGGCGCGACCTGATAGAGGCAGCCGGCAAGCTGGGCATAAAAGGTGTGGTCTTTGGCGGCGAAGAAGCTTTCGGCAGGATCGTGGAGGAACTGAGGTAATGATACTGGTAAGCGCATGTCTGGCAGGAGTGAATTGCGCGTGGGACGGGAAAAATAAACTCAACAAAGAGATCAAAAAATTAGTTGATGATAAGCTGGCTATTCCTGTCTGCCCTGAGGTGCTCGGAGGAAGAAGCATACCAAGGACAAAGACTGAAATAAAAGGCGGGAGCGGGAAAGATGTTCTGAATGGCAGGGCAAAGGTGCTTGACGAGAACGGCTTAGACGTGACAGAGGAATTTTTAAAAGGCGCTCGCGCGGCCCTGGAGCTCGCGAAAAAATACAGCGTCACAAAAGTCATTTTAAAATCAAAAAGCCCATCCTGCGGCGTAGATTATATCTATGACGGCAGTTTCAACCGCAAATTAGTAAAAGGTAACGGAGTGACTACGGCTTTGCTGATAAAAGAGGGGGTTCAGTGCCTGAGTACCTGATAATCGACGGATACAATGCTATAAGCAAAATCAAAGAACTCGAGGACAAAAAAGACATAAGCCTCGAGGCCAGCCGTATGTATTTTATAAAAATGTTATCGGATTTCACGCACCGGAACCGCACGTTTGATAAGATAATAGTCGTTTTTGACAGCAAGGAACGCGGCCTGGGCGTAAGCAGAGAGTCATACGGCGGAGTAGAGGTGTTGTTCGCGACGAACGACAAAGACGCTGATGGTGTTATAGTGGATCTTTTGCGCGATGCTTCGGACAAGGACAGGATAAAGGTCGCCTCAGATGATAACTTTGTCAGGAACCATGCCAGAGTTTACGGCAGCGGCGTGATCGCGATAAAAGAATTAAGAGCGATAATTATGTTGAAGAAAAGAAAAGGTAATAGTAAAATAGCTAAAGACAAAGACATGGGAGATATAAAGAGAGAGAGCATAAACGCTGAGCTAAGGAAACACTGGAGGCTTGAATGACACAAGAAGGGCTTACCCCTGTGCACATAGAGGCGTTTGATCTGGATGACGCGTGGTTCCAATGTCTTTCTAATATCCTGGAACATGGCCATGTATATACTATCACGCGCGGCAGTTACGAGGGCCAGAAACGTCTTGAATATGATTTTGTAACTATCAGAATAAAAAATCCCAGCCATCAGATGATCCCTATCATGC
>JAHIUV010000153.1 GCA_018817035.1 Candidatus Omnitrophota bacterium
ACTACAACGTCAATGCCCCATTCATCCGTCTTCAGGGTAACCGCGCCCAACGCGCTTATTGCGTCCACTACTAAAACAGCCTGTGTATTTTTAGTGACATCAGCGATAGCTTTTACGTCGGCTGACGCGCCCGTGGAAGTCTCGCAAAGAGTCGCATATACAGCCTTTATACCGCTGTCTTTCTCCAAGATCTTTTTTATGTCCTGAGGATCAACGGTTTTACCCCACTCGACATCTATGGGTATAAACTCTATCCCGTAAGCGGAACATAATTCTCCCCACCTTTCGCCGAATTTTCCCGCGCGGACCACTATGGCCTTATCTCCCGGGGAAAGCAGGCTGGAGACGGCTCCCTCCATTGCTCCGGTACCGCTCGAGGCGAATATAAGGACGCTGTTCTTTGTGTTAAAGATATATTTAAGATCTTCTTCCGCTTCCTTCAGTATAGCCTGGAATTGCGGAGTCCTGTGATGTATGATCGGCCTTGCCATTGCCTCCAGCGCTTCAGGAGGAACCGGCGTGGGGCCCGGCGTAAGTAAATAGTTCTTCATGAATTTTCCTTTCTATTTCTTCTTCTCGACTTCGCTCGAAGAATAATATTATTCGAACAAAGTCGAGAACTGATACTTCTCTTTTACAATGTCGGCATCCTCAGTATTCTTGCTCAACGCCGGGAACAATTGATGCTTCCTTCCAAATATTGTTCGAGCGAAGTCGAGAACTATTTCTTCTTCTTTACAGTAGCTAAGACTTCATCGATGATACCATATTTATGCGCTTCTTCCGCTGACATGAAATAATCCCTGTCCGTATCTTTCTTGATTTTTTCAATGTCCTGGCCGGTATGCTTCACCAGTATCTCATTGAGCCTGTCGCGCATCTTCAGTATCTCTGTTGCCTGTATATTTATATCCGACGCCGCGCCCTGCGCTCCTCCCCATGGCTGATGTATCATCACCCTGGAATTCGGAAGGCCATGACGTTTGCCTTTTGTGCCTGCCGCGAGAAGTACAGCGCCCATGCTGGTAGCCTGGCCCACGCAATAAGTATTTATATCCGGCTTAACGAATTGCATAGTATCGTATATCGCGAGCCCTGCCGTAACTATCCCTCCCGGGCTATTTATATATAGATGTATATCCCTGTCAGCGTCTTCCTGCTGTAAGAATAGTAACTGCGCTATGACAAGATTAGCTACCATATCATCTATAGCCGAACCGATGAATAGTACCCTGTCCTTTAATAATCTTGAATAAATATCATAAGAACGTTCGCCTCGATCCGACTGTTCGACCACGATTGGGACTAACATTGACATATCCGCCTCCTTATTTTAGTAACCAGTAACTAGGAATAACTTGGTAACTCGTAATCAGTAACTCGTAACTAGGAATTTTCGCTTTTCCATTCCTAGTTACTGATTACCAGTTACTAGTTACAAGTTACTAACTTACTGTCAATTATTGCACTTTCGCTTCTTTCAGCAAGAATTCCATGACTTTCGCGTTACGCATGTTTACCGCTATCTCATCAAGTAAATGATTTTTTTCAAGCTGTTTCCTGATCTCGTCCTTTGTCTTTTTATACTGCGCGGCTAATTCCTCGAAGTGTTTCTCGATCTCCTCATGCGTTATATGTATTTTTTCGGCTTGGGCGATCTTATCCATAATAAAAAACGTCTTTACCTGCCTCTGCGCCTGTTTTTCTGAATTCTCCTCAAGCTCTTTATTATCTTTGTCGCTCAGTTCAAATTTCTTGTCGGGATTCTGTTTTTTCTGGACAGCTTCCATATAGGAAATACGCATCTTCGCGTCTTTAAGGAGCCTTTCTTTTTCGGCGTTTACCAATGATTCAGGGACTTCAAAATTCACGCTATCGACAAGATAACCTATGGCCTGCATCTCCAGGTCGACCTGGCTCTGCTGTTCCAGCCTTTGTTTTAAACTATCCCTCACAGCGTCCTTTAATTTTTCCAGGTTCTCGAAACCCATGTCTTTCGCGAACTCATCATCCAGATTAGGAACGATCTTTTCTTTTTCTTCGCTTCCTTCCTTGGGGATATTCTGCGCGTTCGCCTCTCTCAGGGATTCAAGATTTTTCTGCACATCCTCTTCTTTTACCTCAACGTTCTTCTTTTTTAATTTGATTCCTTTATAATTTTTCAGGGAAAATTCAGGCCTTGTCTCTATACCCGCCTTATAAGAAAAATCTCCGTCCGCGTCAAGTTTTACGTCGCTTATATCAGGATAACCTATCGGGTCTAATTTATGCTCTTCCAGTATTTTTCTATAAGTCTCCGGTATAAGATTTTTAATCACCTCTTCCTTGGCAGACTTGGCATAATGACTCTCCAGTAGGTCCCGAGGCGCCTTTCCTACCCTGTATCCCGGCACACTAGCGACCTTTTTTATACCCTCATAAACCTTATTGAACTCGTCCTTTACCTTCTCCCGAGAAAGGCTTATCTCGACGATATTTTTGCAATTTTTTAATTTTTTAATTGATGACTTCATTATATCCTTTCTCTATTAATTGGGGGAAACCCATTGCTGTCATTGCGAGTCCGCCTTAGGCGGACGAAGCAATCTCACATTCTGAATTTCTCACCCAGATAGATCTCCCTCGCCCTTGGATCATTTATTAATTTTTCAGCATTGCCGGATATAAGTATCTTTCCTTCTGACATTATATACGAACGGTCTGTTATTTCAAGTGTTTCCCTCACATTGTGATCCGTAAGCAATATGCCCAGGCCTTTACGTTTTAGTTCGGCGATTATCTCCTGCGCGTCATCCACGGCTATGGGGTCTATCCCGCTGAAGGGTTCATCCAATAATATAAATAGCGGATTTGTCACCAGTGCCCTTGTTATCTCCAGCCTGCGCCTCTCGCCCCCTGAAAGCATATATGCCTTTTTCTTGGCGAGACGCTCTATATTCAATTCCCTCAACAGTTCATCCACCCTATTTTTTCTGACGCTCCGGGGAAGGTCCAGTGTCTCCAGTATCGCCATTATGTTTTCTTCAACAGTAAGCTTCCTAAAGATAGATGGCTCCTGAGAAAGGTATCCTATACCGCGGCGAGAGCGTTTATACATCGGGAGCTTTGTAATATCTTTGTTATCAAATATAATATTACCGCGTTCGGGTTTCAGCATGCCCACGACCATATAGAAAGTGGTTGTCTTGCCGGCGCCATTAGGCCCCAACAGCCCCACTATCTCGCCTCTCTTTATGTTCATGTCCACGCCGGAGACTACCTTTTTCCCGTCGTAGGACTTCTCAAGGCCTTTTATTTCCAGTAAATGTCCGCTACTGTCCGCTTGTCTCATTGTTGATCACCAGTTTAGGGCGCTTGGGCAGGATAACCCGGCCCTCGTCAACCAGGTAAATCGCCTTTTCGCTATATGTTACGCTCCCACCGTTCATTATCCTTACATTCCCGCGGGCTACCACGCATTTTACGCGCCGCGTTTCCGAATTAAAATAAAGATCTATGCGATCCGCGAATATATCCCCCTCACTGCCTTCGACTTTTACGTTATTAAGAAATGTCGCGCGATCTTTCTTATAATTTATCTCCAGGGGGCCGTCACAGGTAATGATAGTCTGTTCTTTGTCATCCTTTTTTTTCAGGTAATCCGGGGGCACCGAGGTTATGCTCGCGGTCACGTCTTTTTTTACCTCGACGGTTTTGCCCTCCATGTCGATTTCCGCGCCTTTACCACTTATCTCGAAATCGTTTTTCTTTACATTTATCTCTTCAGCGGTAGATACATTTTTTGTCTCAGCGTTCCAGTCCAGGGAATCCGTAGTCAATGTTGTGCCGTCCGTTGTCTTTGCGACCACGTTTTTCTCGAGGTGCACTACGCTTTTTTCCCTGTCAAAACTTCCTTCCTTTGCTTTTAACTTAAGCGTGGCTTCTTCGCCGAAAGCCAATACCGAGATATTATCTATATTGACTTTTCCGTCCTCTATCTCAGCCGAGGTGCCGTTTAATTTCCACTTCTTAGCTCCTCCGCCTTCATACTGCACGAGCGAAAATCCGTCAACCGACTGCTCACTATCGTCAGCGTAACAAAGCGCATAAGCGCATAAACATACAAACGCGCAGACACATAAAATTATAGGCAAAGTGTAAAGTTTTTTCATCTAATGAGAATGGAGCTTCGTTTCTCGACTCCTTAAGTTTATCCCGAGCGAAGTCAAGAGACTCAAACAATATTCTTCGAGCGAGCGCAGCGAGTCGAGAAGATAACTTCACACTAGTGCATTGCAGTTTTGTGAAGTTAAGGACGGGTCTTCCATCGCTTGTGGAACCAAACCCACTGCGCGGGAAATCTTCTTACGTGATCCTCTATTACTCTCGTATATCTCTGGGTATTTTCCAATACGTCCTTATCTCTATCCCCTGTAGCGCTGAGTTCAAGCGGTTCGCTTATAATTATCTCGTGTCCGAATCCTTTTCTTACCATAAAACACGGGATAATATCCGCCTTTGTCAAAAGATTCAACACCGCGGGGCCATTAGGCGTATATGCCTTACGGCCAAAAAAATCCACGAATACCCCGGAAATACCATCCATATCCTGATCCGGCATAATGCCCACAAATTCATTCTTCTTTAAAAGAGCTATTACGTCTTTTGCCGAGGCGTCCCTGTATAAGATATTGACGCCATGGCGCTTCCTGGCTTTTGCCAAAAAGTCCTCAAAGCGTTCCATCCTGACACGCCTGGCGATCACGTTTACCTTGTATCCTTTTATGGCAAAATAATGAGCCATAAGCTCCCAGTTCCCAAAATGGCCTGAAAGCACTATGCCGCCCTTACCCTGTCGAATAATGCGTTCGATAGTCTCTATCCCCCTGCACGCTATATAGCCGTCTATATTATCCTTGTTAAATTTGGATAAAGACACCACTTCGACAAAATTCTTGCCAAGATTTTCAAAGACCTGTCTCGCTATAAATCTCTTTTCTTCTATGGATTTGGAAGCGCCAAAAGCAATATCCAGATTATCCAGGGCTCGCTCGCGCTCTCTTTTAAGCGCGTAAAAAGCTATCGCTCCCAGATATCGCCCCAGAAAAAGCCCACACCTGACAGGCAGGATAAAAATAAAAAAACTTACGCCTCTAAAGAGCGTGTAAATGATAATATGGCTGGACTTTTTTTGCACCATGACCGCAATATATTATCATATATGGTAGATATAAGTCAATATAATTAGGGAGGAAACGTAACCGGTGAGTTATCAGGGGTAATATATTATCTCTCTTTACAGTTCTCGACTCGCCGACAAATATCCTTCGAGCATAGTCGAGAAGAATATTTGTCGGCTCTCTCGAACAATATTGATATCCCTTACTGATAACTCACCGGTTACAAAAAAATCCTATATCAGAAAACAGGCAGGGTCAGAGTATGGCGTTTGCCGTTTTCTTCGAGTATTACGTTTTTCTCGTTTATCTCCGCTACTTTCATGCCGCCCAGCATATCCCCGGGCTTTACTACATCGCTGTTAATAATAGCATAAGGGCTATCTGTATCCCACATAATACCGTTAAGGACCATTTCTTCCAGTCCACTCCCATCGCTTAAATTTGCCTGAGAAAAAGGATCCCTGCCCCATCTTTCTCCTGCCCCAGGCCTTTCCGTATCCGGATTATCAAAGTAAATAGGCGCTAACAGGGAAGAAGAAATGCTCTCCCCTGCTTTATCCATAGCCCTTTCCTTTTCCCGGGCCTTATGCGCGTTACCAATAACCAGGAATATGAAAAATATGATCCCTGCGCAGATCATCGCTATTTCTGTTTTTTCTTTATTGCCTAAACCGGTCGGCATATCATCTCCCGAGCATAAAAGCATCCAGGCCTATTTCCGCTTCCACTCCTGACGCTGAGTTTTCTTTTTTACGCATAACTATCTCTTCCACTACGATCAATGGGTCCATGCCTGATTCCAGATCCGCGATAAATTCTCCCACTGCCTGATATTTTCCGTCCACATTAAGGGTCAAAGGCATGCTCTTACAAAGATAACCGGCCACCTTTAATTCCCCGCCATCACTGTCCTTATACATAGAAAGGTTCCTGGGTTTCAGCGAAATCACGTTTACCTTAAAATGCCTCGCCTCGTCATTTAATTGTTTGATTATATCGGATATCTCTTTCTCCGAAGGAAAAGCCTTCCTGAGCAATGTCAGGTCTTTTCGTATGTTTAATATATTTTTCTCCAAGCCCTGACGGCCTCCTATAAAATTATAAAGTTCGTCGATCTCCTTTGTCGCTTCCTTGTATTCAGCGGTCAGCTTCCTGACCTCTCTATATTTCGGCATATATATAAACTGAAGCAAAACCAGCACCGCAAACGCGGAGACCCCCGCGATCAATACGACGTTTTTATTATTAAAAATACTTAACTTCACAGTCATGCTTATATCTCACCTTTTTAAATTACATGATATCTTAAAAACCAGGGCCCTGGGCGGGTATTTTTCACTCTTTTCGCTGTATACCAACTGTACCTTTGCGAACACAGGCGATGCTTCCAATAAAGCCATAAAATCACTCAACTCTTCCCCTTTTAAAATAACACCTGATATCTCTATGTTCGGCTCGTCAGTTTTTATGAGCAGGTCCTTCAGCATTACAGATGCCGGCACGACATTACTCATCTCCTTCATCGCGTCTCCGGCTTTAATACTCCCTGATAAAATTTTATTCAGGGCCGAACTGAATACAAGCATCTCATCCCTGATATCCTTTACGTCACGCAACGCCTCTAAATGTGAGGCGCAAACCATGATTTTCTTTTTCAGGTTAACAGACTCTGCCGTAAGCAATCCGTATGAGGACAAGATCATGAGGATAAAAGTGACCAACGCCATCCTAAAAGAAAGATTCTTTATTTTACTGCCTTTTTTCTCTTTAAACTTTTCAGGAAGCAGGTTTATCTCAGGTTTTTTTATCAGGCATAGGCCTATGGATTCCGCGGCTTCAGGCAGAACATCCGATACCTCGAGTCCGATCTCGCCGGAAATATACTCTTTCAGACCTTTTAACCTGGCTCCATTGCCGGCAAGTATTATTTTATTAACAGGTCCTGAATTAAGCTCGGTTTCATAATACTCTACAGACCTTTTTATCTGAGTAACAAATCTCTCCAGGATAGGCCTCATCATCGCCATGACCTTGGCGTCTTCCGGGATACCTTGTTCACGTTTTATATTCTCCGCCTTTTCTTTCGAAAAATCCATCCTGCCTTCGACCGACGTAAATACACCCATCATCGCGTCGGTAATAGTTTCGCCTCCTATGGCAATAGATCTCGAAAAAAAGACCTTTTGCTTTTCCACTATGGTTATTGTCGAAGAAGACTTTCCTATATCTACGATAGCGGCTATGTCATCAGATGAGGCCAGACCAGAGTCATTGACATACGCGGGAAGTGAAAACTCAGTCGGTATAACCGCCTGCACGTTAAGCCCAATATCTTTTAATTCTTTTACTTTTACCTCAAGGCTTTTTTCTTTGTACGCTACCGCTATCAGATCTATTTTCCTGGAGCCGTCCTTCAGATTGGTTTCACCTAAAATGCTGAATTTTATTTTTAACCGGGAGGTATCGCTATGCGTCTGTTCCTTTAACTCCCACCTCAACGCTTCCTCGATCTCCTCGACCGGCATAAAAGGCAGGCTGAGGCGTTTTACAATCAGCTGCTCTCCGGTAAAATTCACGGCTATTTTATCATCGGGGCTAATCTTCATTAAACGCGGTATATCCTTAAGATATGCTATCTCTTTTATCAGAATATCCTTGAGAGGTATGTCCTTGGCGCTCCCCTTGACCCTTGATGCCCTAAAATATTCGCTTCCTATATCCAGACCGATAGAGATCCCGGACATTGCTTTTAAGCCCAGGTCAAAAAGTATGGATTCCACTTCTCTTTTAAATCGAGATATCACGATCTTCATATTTTCTAATTATACCATATCTATAGCGATTCCTGCCAAGAAGAAATTATAATAGTCGTTCCTGTCCCGGCATTAAACCCCTCTATGGAACCAAAATCCACTTTTGTGCTATCCAGGGTCAAGACCGCCCCCCTGTCCAGTTCGCTTAAAATATCGCCGCATAGATTACCCGTCAAAGTAAAATTTACGTTATCGACATCTATCTCAGCTCCGAATACAAGTCCAACCAAAGTGACATTTTGGTCTAAAACGACTTCTATCGGAGATAAAACTATTACGCCTTCTCCTGTTCCGGCGCCTGTTCCCAAAACAACGCCATCGTTAATATCCACAAGCGAAGAAGAATAGAGCATGACATTTTTACCTATGGTAACATTTTTCTCCGTAAGCAGTGTACCTGCGCAGATAAAACTGATGTCGTCCGAGATAACCGCGTTCTTGTCTATATCAATGCTCCCCGAAGCCACTATTGTCCCTGATCCGCTCAGCAAATTCTTTATAAGGACATTTCCGTTTACATATACGGTTCCTGAGACCGAATCATTACTATACGTCACATTCCCTGATGGCTGGAGCGAAGCAGTTGATATAAGATTGTCATAATATGTGGTACTGAGCGTAGGCTGAGCCGCGGGAAACGAGGCGTTTTCAATAGTGCTGCCGTATATATTTGTGCCGCTTCCGACGCTGATAGATCCGGTAGCCAGGACGTCATCGTTGATAGTGCAGTTCCTGCCTATGTCCAGGTCGCCGCTTATGAATATGTCCCCCGTAATAGTCTGATTCCTGTCAATAGCAGTAGTGCCGCCGCCGCCAAAGAACATTACAAAATCAGCAAAAGTAACCCCGCCGTCGGATCTTTCTACTTGCTGGGTTATTATCCTCTGAACATTGTTACCATCCCATCCAACCACCTTACCTGTAGCCATAATATCTATCAGGTCAGTATCTTCATTATCATAACTCACGCTGAACATACCCGCGCCAAAAACCTCGTCTGTCTTTACCGCCGGAGGACTGGACCAGTCAGTATCATTTTGCAGTTGTTCCATATACCATTCCATCCCGGCTTGCGCGATATAAAAAGCCTGCTGCGCCTGCAAATCAGTAACAGATGATATGTTACCACCAGACATAGAAGACGCTATGACCAGCGACAGAGTCGCCACGATAAGCATCACAATAGTAACAGCGACAATGGAAATACCTTTGTTATTAAAAATTTCTCGGGACACTTTGCGATTCCACATAAACATTCTCGCCATTCTTTGTAAGGGCAATATCTATCAGTACCCTTGCGATATCAGTCACGCCCGGGCTTACGACAGGTGAGGGGATCACGCCTCCTCCGGAATCGTAATAAGTAAATGTCAAACTTGTCACGTCTTCAGCAAGCGCGTTAGATATACCATCAGCTGTCCTGTTGAGCGCACTGCCGCTGACAGCGTAAGTTATGTCGATATTCCCGGTATTCGCAAACCTAAATTGAGAGGGCGATGCCATAATAACACTTGTCGGATCCTTTATCTCCCTTATTTCCCTCACCATCCTGTTCGCGGCAAGCCTCCCGTCTGATAAAAGATCCGCCCTGTTAAATTTAAATGTCCACGCGTCAACCGTTCCCAACAGGACAAAACCTATCACCCCGGAAATAATACCGATTATAGTTATGACTATTACAAGCTCTACCAAAGTAAAACCTTGCCGCACGCGCTCCTCCGAAAAAATCAATTATTTGTCAGGATCGTTTTTAAACTCACACTGCCTATCATGGCATTAGACACTACTACTTCTGCCTGTTTATAATTCGCCATGTAGGGATCGTTCTCTATGGCTACAGGCACAGCGCTCATTATAACCTGCCAGGAATAGTTGCTAAAATTCCCGGAATAACTCCCACTACCCTCGAGGAAAGCCCAACCCTCTCCGGTAACCCTTTCCATCTCTCCCTTTGCGAGCATGGTAGTGACAGACATTACCTCATCACGGGTAGCATGTGTAAAAACCCCGGTCAAGACAGCTACCAGGCCCAAAAACGCGATCCCGATTATTAGTATTGATATAACCGTTTCTATAAGGGTAAAGCCGTTTCTCATGATTCCTTTTGATAACATAAAATAGTTTGCTGATCTTTGTGTGACTGAGTTTTTATTGCTGTTCTCGACTCACTGAGTTTATCCCGAGCGAAGTCGAGGGACTCGAACAATATTTTAAAACAAAGTCCTGAGCTTGTCCGCCAGAGGCGGACATAGTCGAAGGACAATATTCTTCGAGCTTGTCCCGAAGTATCGGGACATAGTCGAGAAGCTATAAAGTCAGCAGAGTTTATTATGATATCTTCCTTTTCCTTATTGTATTTTTATTTTCCCGGTTACTGGTTTGATCCTTACTGCCTTGGAATTATCTCCGTCCGTAAAAGTGACTATTCCCTCGCTGGTCAAGGCTATACCGCTTCCGTTGTAAGGCGCTCCTATGGAATCAAACTCTATCGCATCGCTAAAGTTAGTGCTGACTATTTCCATATCATTAAACTCTTTCAAATCGCTAAAATTAACTTCTAATTCGCCGCGCGTCTGCGGATCT
>JAHIUV010000154.1 GCA_018817035.1 Candidatus Omnitrophota bacterium
ACTCCTGTGCCTGCGCTCCATAACAAAAATAAGGTCTGATCTTTTTAATAATTCAGGTGTTATTGTCTTGCCTTTATGAGAAGAGACATCTATTGTTTCCTCTTTCATGACCTCTATAGTATTCGCCGCTGCCCTGATACCGGGATAAGAACCTGTTCCGGCTGAATCAACGATTATCTTTTCGGAAAGTCCTGCTTCTTTAACATATTTACGCAGCATTGCCTCTGCCATAACGCTCCTGCAGCTATTGCCCGTACATACGAATAGGATCTTATAGTCTACGCGCAGTTCGTTATCGGGTATAGCGCCAGGCCTTAATATCACGAAAGGATCCCTTGTAACGTCCAACACGGTTGACTCAATTCCGACTTCCGTAGGACCTGCGTCTAACACCATATCGATCAACCCATTCATCTCTGATATGACTTCCTTGCCTGACACAGGAGGCTTGTTGCCGGAGATGTTCGCGCTGGGAGCAACCACGGGAACACCCGCTTTACTTATGAGTTCAACAGCGACTTTATTCTTTGGCATGCGCAGGCCTATTTTTTCTTTCTTATTATTAAACGCTACTATTGTCAAGGGACCCGGCCAAAATTTATGAGCAAGACGCTTTGCGCGTTCCGGTAAAACTATTTTTAATGCCTCCAATGCCTCGAACCTGTCGATATGCACGGTAAAAGGTTTATCTTTAGGGCGCTTCTTTATGGCGTAAAGCCTGTCTATTGCTTTTTTATCCAGGAGATTTGCTCCTATCCCGTAAACTGTTTCCGTCGGGAAAGCGACGAGCATACCTTTCCTTAAAAAAAGAGCCGCTTCTTTTATCAGATCTTTTTCAGGAAACTCAGGATTTATCTTTACAACCTTTGTATTCATAATATTATCCTATTGATAATATCCTGGCTGCGAGATGCGCGGCATTCTTCGCACCTGCTTTTCCTATGGCAACAGCGGCAACAGGGACTCCCGCAGGCATCTGCACTGTTGAAAGGAGAGAATCAAGGCCCTTTAATGCTTTTGTATGCATAGGAACACCTATGACCGGCAGGTCAGTATACGAGCTGACTACGCCTGCCAGGGCCGCTGACATACCTGCCCCGCATATCAATACTTTGAGCCCTTTTTTTCTCGCGGATTTAGCGTACGCGCGCACCTTTTCAGGATTCCTGTGCGCTGAAAGCACATTCGTTTCATACCCTATTCCGTAAGACTTTAATATCTTCTCTGTCTCAAGCATTGTCTCGAAATCAGACTTACTCCCCATCAATATACCAACCAGGACTTTCTTTTTAGCAGCCATCATATCCTCCCTATTGCTTTATCTCCTATATCTTTCCTGTAATAAATACCTTCGAATTTTATCTTATCCATCGCCTCATACGCGGTATCCCTGGCAGACTTTATATCCTTGCCAAAACCGCTCACTGCAAGGACCCTGCCGCCATCGGTAACTATGTTCCCGTCGCGTAACGCCGTGCCCGAATGGAATACCGCTACGTCTTTTATGGACCTGACAGTATTTAATCCGCTGATATTTTTATTTTTTTCGTATACTCCGGGGTAACCTTTTGACGCGGCGACAATAGAAAGACAGGGCCTGTCATCCCATTCAAGCTTTAGCTCGTTAAGTTTACCCTCTATGCAGGCCATCATGATATCAGCCAGATCTGACTTTAATCTTGGTAACACTGCCTGGGTTTCCGGATCACCGAACCTGACATTAAACTCCAGGGCCATAGGACCGTTCTCGGTGATCATTAATCCGCCGTATAAAACTCCTTTATATGGCCTGCCTTCTGAGGCAAGTCCGTTGATGATAGGCCTGAAGACACTGTCTATTATCTCATCAAACAGCTTCCCCGAAACAACCGGCGCCGGAGAATACGCGCCCATGCCTCCTGTATTAGGGCCTTTGTCATTATCAAATATTCGTTTATGGTCCTGGGAAGACGCGAGCGGCGCTATATTTTTCCCATCGCTGAAGATCAAAATAGAAGCCTCTTCGCCCCTAAGGCACTCCTCGATTATTATCTTGTTTCCGGCTTCTCCAAAAATCCTTTTAACCAGGATATCGTCTATTGCCTGTTCCGCTTCCCTGGTATCTTCCGCTACTATAACTCCTTTTCCCGCTGCGAGGCCATCTGCCTTTATTACTACAGGAACGCCTTTTTTTCTAAGGTATGCCTTTGCCTTGTCCGCATCCTCGAATACCATAAAATCCGCGGTAGAAACACTGAATCTTTTCATTGTCTCTTTGGCAAAGACTTTGCTCCCTTCCAACATCGCGAGTTCTTTTGACGGCCCGAATACTTTAAGGCCTTCTTTCATGAATTCATCGACAATGCCTTTTACGAGCGGCACCTCGGGACCGACCACCGTAAGGCCTATTTTATTGGCTTTCGCGAACTTTAAAAGCGCTGGTGTATCATCAGCTTTTACGTCCACAGTCTCGGCGATTTCTTTTATGCCGGCGTTGCCGGGAGCGCAGAATATCTTATCGACTTTTTTACTCTGCGCTATTTTCCAAACGAGCGCATGCTCCCTGCCGCCGGAACCCACTACCAAAACTTTCATATTAAGACCTCTTTGTTGCCCTTTATTATCTCACCTATAGTCCACGATCTCAAACCGCATGCCTTTATCACGGCATGTGACTTTATGGCGGCTTTTTTATCGACTACCACGACCATACCAATGCCCATGTTGAACGTGCGATGCATTTCTTTATCACTTACACGGCCGCGTTCCTGGATCACAGAGAATATTTTAGGAACATGCCACAGCCCTTTATATATCAATGCCGCTGATCCCGAAGACAGGACACGCGGTATATTGTCATAGAATCCGCCGCCTGTTATATGGGCCATTGACTTAATATCGACCTTTTTCATTAATGTCAGGATCGCTTTTACATAAATTATAGTCGGCGTTAAAAGCGTCTTGCCGGATTTTCCCTTTAATTCTCTCTTTTTAAAAACCTTCCTGGCCAGGCTAAAACCATTTGAATGAAGGCCGCTTGATTCAATGCCTATTATTAAATGTCCCGGTTTTACGGACTTTCCGTCTATGATCTTGTTTTTCTCGACCACACCTACGCAAAAGCCTCCCAGGTCATATTCGTCGCCCTTATACATGCCCGGCATCTCCGCGGTCTCTCCTCCTATTAAAGCGCAACCTGCCTGCCTGCACCCTTCAGCAATACCTTTCAGGACATCCTTTGCTTTCTTCCTGTTCAATTTTCCGGTAGCGAAATAATCAAGGAAAAAGAGAGGTTCAGCCCCTGTGACCACTACATCGTTCACGCACATGGCGACCAGGTCTATTCCGATCGTATCGTGCTTACCGGCCACTGACGCCACCATCAGCTTTGTGCCAACGCCGTCAGTTGAGGAAACAAGCACGGGATTTTTATATTTTTTCGGGATCTGCGTCAGCGCGCTGAACCCGCCTATGCCGCCTATAACCTCACGCCTCTTGGTAGAAGCGACCATGGCGGAAATGTCCTTTACGAACTTATTGGCATTATCTATATCCACGCCTGCCTTCTTATAATCGATCATATCCACTCCTTAACTTCACAGTGCATTGCAGTTTTGTGAAGCAGTTTTGTGAAGTTAGAACTTTTGTTTTATATATTCTACCCCGTTCTTGAATATTTCCAGGCCATCGCCTGTTTTTTTAAGGCCTTCTCTTGTCCATCTCGGGTGCTGCGTCCCCAGGATATGTCTTTCCGGATGAGGCATCAGTCCCAGGACCCTTCCTGTCGGGTCACATATCCCGGCGATCCCTTCGACAGAACCATTAGGATTACCCGGATATTCTGTCGGCCTTCCCTTTTCATCCACATACTGAAAAATAATCTGTTTGTTCTTTTTTAATTTACTCAAGACCTCTTTGTCGCCGGGGATAAACTTTCCTTCGCCATGCGCGACAGGCAGATATATCACTCTTTTTATCCCTTTTGTCCAGACACATTTTGAGGCGCGTAAATATACCCAACGATCCTCGAATTTACCGGAATCATTAAAACTAAGCGAAGATTTTATTCCGTCCCCGCTTATGCCGGGAAGGATACCGGCCTTTACCAGCACCTGAAAACCATTGCATATGCCTATTATTAATTTTCCCCTGCTTATAAAATCCTTTAGTTCCTCGCCGAGCCTGTATTTTATCTCATTGGCAAGTATCTTTCCAGAGGCAATATCATCTCCGTATGTAAACCCTCCGGGAATAGCCAGTATCTGATAATCTTCTAAAAATTTTTTCCTTGATGAAAGTTCATTTATATGCACCGGGTCTACCAACGCGCCGCACATAGCAAAAGCTTCGGCTGTTTCCGTATCACAGTTGGTTCCGCCTGTCCTTAATACTATAACCCTGGGGCTTTTTACCATTTAAGAGGCTCCTGCCAAGCGTTTTTTAACCTGTCTATATCAGCGTCTACTATTGTTTTATTGTCACGATCATATATCTTAAGAACCTTCTTGTTTGAAACACAGCCTATCAGGCCGATGGAAATGTCTTTCATTATTTTCTCAAATCTGGACTTGTCTTTCTTTTTTACCTCTACAACAAAACGGGTATTTGACTCGGAAAATAAAATAATGTCGTTCCGCGCTTTACCTTCTGACTTAAAAGGGACTTCTGCCAAAAAGACCTCCGCGCCTAAGCCTCCGGCAAAAGCCATTTCAGCCACGCTCACTCCGAT
>JAHIUV010000155.1 GCA_018817035.1 Candidatus Omnitrophota bacterium
ATATGGTTTACCTGTCATAATGCCTGTTGACGATAAGGGCCGTTTTGTAAAGTCAAATGACTATGAGATGCCGCATCATCTGGTCGGCAAAAAGATATTCGACGCCAACAAACCGGTAATAAAAATACTGGAGGATAAGAAGGCGCTTTTGTTTTCAGAGGAGACCAGGCATTCATATCCGCATTGCTGGCGTTGCAAAGAACCGCTTTTGTTCCGCGCTACCAGGCAGTGGTTTGTGGGAGTTGACAAGAATAACCTAAGAGGCAAGACTTTAGCCGAGATCAAAAATGTCAAATGGATCCCGCCCGTGGGCGAAAAACGTATTTCCAGCATGATAGAGTCAAGGCCTGACTGGTGCCTTTCCAGACAGCGTTACTGGGGCGTCCCCATACCTATATTATATTGCGTGGCATGCGATAAAGAGATAATCCATGAAGAAGTAATGAGAAAAGTAGAGGAGATCTTCGGCAAAGAAGGTTCTGACGCGTGGTTCTTAAAAGACGCCGCGGACTTTACACCGAAAGATTTCAAATGCCCTGTTTGCGGATCAGGCGAATTTAAGAAAGAAACGGATATCCTGGATGTTTGGTTTGAGTCAGGCGCGAGCCACCAGGGAGTCCTGAAGAACAGGAAAAATCTCGCGTTTCCGGCTGACCTGTATCTGGAGGGCAGTGACCAGCATAGAGGCTGGTTCCAGTCATCCCTTTTGATAGGAATGGGAGTTGTCGGCGTGACACCTTTTAAGAATGTCCTGACCCACGGTTTTGTAGTGGACGGCGAAAGCAAAAAAATGTCGAAATCAGCCGGGAATGTTATCGCGCCTCAGGAAATTATCTCCAAAAAAGGTTCGGACGTCCTGCGTCTCTGGGTGAGTTCGTCGTCTTATTTCGACGACGTCAAGATATCCGACGAGATATTACAGCGCACTGTAGAGGCATATCGTAAATTCAGGAATACGGCAAAATATCTGCTGGGCAACATATATGACTTTGATCCCGCAAAAGACGCGGTGGATATAAAAGACATGCTTGAGATAGACAGGTGGGCGCTCTCGCGCGTTAATTCTGTCCTAAAAAGAGTAACTGCCGCGTTCGAGGATTTCTCTTATCATGAGGTCATTAGTTTGATATACAGGTTTTGTATCGTCGATATGTCGAGTTTTTACCTTGATATAGTAAAGGATAGGCTCTATACATTTGGCCGTGATTCCAAAGCCAGGAGATCCGCGCAAACAGTTTTATATAGGATACTGGATATACTGGTAAGGGAATTGACACCGATTATCCCGTTTACCGCGGAGGAGATCTGGCGGTATTTCAAAGGCACGGGTTCAGTACATCTTGCTGAATGGCCTCGCCCTGACGAGAAAGCGATCGATCCGGAACTCGAGAAGAAGTGGGCAAAACTGCAGGAATTAAGGGAAGAAGCCCTGAAAGCGCTGGAAGAAAAGCGCGCCGCCAAGGTCATAGGAAGTCCGCTCGAGGCGAAAATAAGGCTTTACATAAAAGATGATATAGAGTATAATTCCCTGACTAAATATTTACAGGACCTGCCGGCTATTTTTATAGTATCGCAGGTCGAACTTAGAAAAACAAAGGAACGCGCCGTGGAGGTCGTAAAAGCTGACGGCGAAAAATGCGAGCGTTGTTGGAACTGGAGCGATTCAGTAGGCAAGAGTGAACAGCATCCTAAACTTTGTAAAAGATGCCTTGACGTAGTAATAGAAGGGAGTTAGATTCTTATGTTTAAAAGAGGAACAGCTAAATTCAAGAGCCTTCTTGTTAAAAAAAGAGAAGAAACAGTAAGCGAGATCAGCCATATAGCCAGGGAAAATCTGAAATCACAGAAAGAAGTGCAGGGTGAATTATCTGACATAGCTGACATGGCCAGCGATAGCTATGACAGGGAGTTAAATCTTAATATCGCCAGCGAAGAACAAAAGATCATTTATGAGATCGACGAGGCTTTGAAGCGGATAGAGGAAGGTAAGTATGGCAAGTGCCTGTCTTGCGGCAAAAAGATACCCACCCTCCGGCTTAAAGCGGTGCCATACGCGAAGCATTGCATACAATGCCAAGAAAATATAGAAAAAGACAAGCAATAATCCAGGTATTTTCTATATCGTTGATCCTTTTCTTGGATCAATTTTCCAAAGCTCTGGTAATTTCTAACCTTGAGACAGGCGAATCCATACCTTTAATCAAGAATATCCTTCATATCACTTTTGTGAAGAACACAGGCGCGGCATTCGGACTTTTTAAGAATGGCACAATTGTGTTCATCCTTATATCATTGGCGGCTGTTATATTCATATCAACACTTATCGTGAAATCAATCAAAAAAGGCAACTTTTTTTCAAGGCCGCTTTTTAACACAGGGCTTATCTTCATAGTTTCAGGCGCGATAGGCAATCTGGCAGACAGGCTAAGATTGGGCTATGTCATTGATTTTATTGATGTTAGAATATGGCCGGTCTTTAACATAGCCGACACCTTCATAACCATAGGCACCCTCCTGATAATAATCTCTTTCTCCTTAACTTCACAAAACTGCAATGCACTGTGAAGTCAAGGCGATATTGCAACAAACTCTGCTGACTTTGAAACTTCTCGACTTCGCCCCTGACAATATTGTTCGAGCTTGTCGAGAACATAAAGCTTGGGGCTCCGCTCGAAGAATATTGTTTGAAATATTCAAAAG
>JAHIUV010000156.1 GCA_018817035.1 Candidatus Omnitrophota bacterium
TGTCAAAGCAGCTAATGCACCACAACCAGAACATCCTATTGCAACTACTTTTTTTATCCCGCCTTTGCTATCTTTACGAGTCATGATCTAAAAACTCCTTTGATTAATAGCGAAAAATCGTCATAGATTAAATTTTACCTCTTCTTTTCAGCGTATCCTCGCTGCTAATCGATTTAACCGTTTTCTTTTCGGCCTCATAAACGGAAACTACATTCAAACCGTTAAAATAATTTCCTATTGTTTCCATCTCGGTTTTGGATAAAGGTTTTACGCCGCAAGGCCTTAACGGGGTATTGATCTGCACTTCATCGGGATTGATCTCTTTTGCAATCTCTGCTATTTTCTTTGCATGTTTCTTATTTTCGGCAATAAACATGATCTGCAGCGCCAGCTTTCCTTTATAAATACTCCTAAAATCCTTTATTCCTTCAGGATAGCATCAAATTTTATTGCCTCCATCGGCTTATCTACTATATCGAAAACTTTTTGAGAATCAGCATCAAGTTTAGCCACTACAAAATCTGCCGGTAATAAATCTTCCTGAACATCTCGTCTGTTCAACAGCGAAGAGTTGGTCAAAACAGCTATTTTTTCCTTTCTTATCTTTTTTATTGCCTTTATCATCCTGCCTAAATTCCCTGCCAGCGTCGGCTCGCCCCTGCCAGAAAAGGTAATATAATCGATCTGTACCTGCGGCAATAGATCAAGTTCTTCAATAATTTTAGTAACAGGGACATATATCTTTCTTTCGCCGGTAAAAATTTTTGTTTTTCCAAGCTGGCAATAAAGGCAATCAAATGTGCAAACTTTCCCTGTCTGAGAAATAGGGTCTACACCCAAAGAGCTTCCCAATCTCCATGAAGGCACAGGTCCGTAAATATACTTAAAATCCTTTGTTTTCATTTCAGATCTTCATTGATTAAATTATCCTCTAACCATCTTTGCGCCACATTTGGGACAATTCACGTTGTAGCAAGGAGTGCCCACTTTATGTGGTACGGATAACTTACAATTCGGGCAAATACAAGCCCCTCCTGGGCCTGCGCCTGGACTATTGCCGCCCATTCTACCGCGTCCTCCCCCTCTTCCCATGCCTCTTCCTGTTCCGGGTCCCTGACCCGATGGTCCTGTTCCGTCTCCGTATGGCATTTTTACCTCCCTATCCTGGAAGCGATATCGCTTCATTCGGGCATTCATTTATACAAACGCCGCATTCTGCGCATTCTTTCTCGTCCACAATTGCCTTCTTGTTTTCTATCTTTACGGCATTCACGGGACATATCTCTACGCAGGCACCGCAGCCAGTGCATTTACTCTTATCTACTTTCGCAGCCATCTATCCCCTCCTTTGAAGCAAAAAACAGATGCCAGGAGAATAATAATTTTAGTTTCCAAGCTTATACGAAGATTAAATCTGTTTATTTCCTAACATCTGCTTCTCTGTTCTAAAACTACTTATTTTTTCTTTTCCGACTTTGCCGTAGATTCCAGTTCTTTTATGCGCTCATTTATGGAGTCAATATCCTCCTGCATGGCCTTGGCCTGATCCTTAAGTATATCCGCTTCCTGTTTAGAAGTTATTTGCGGATTATACGGACTTCCATACAGTGCTCCATAATAACCCCCTGCGTTAGGCACTCCGTAGTAAGCTGCTCCGTATGGATACGCTCCTCGACCCCAACCGCGTCCCCAGCTAAATCCTCTACCACGACCTCTACCCCCATAACCAAATCCACCCCAGCCTGCTCCTGAAATTGGATTCATATAACCTGGCGCAGGATAACCTGCACAATAACCTGCGGCACGACCTGTCATTGGTCCCATTCCTGCCGGACCTGTCCCATCTCCTCCTGGCATCTTAACCACCTCCTCTTCTTATATTAATGAGAATTATTCTCATTAACTGCAAAAAAATATATCTAATCCGTATTTTTACACTTACTGCATAAACCAAAAAAATCTATACAATGATTTTCGATTTTAAAGTTATACTTTCTCGAAAGATTCTTTTCTCTTTCTCTTAGGAAATCTCTTTCGTTATCTATGGATTCGGAATAATCTATAACACTATTGCACTTTTTACATATCAAATGATGGTGATGCGTTTCTCTTGACCATTGGGCTATTTCATATCTGGTCTTGTCGTCTCCTACATCGAATTTCCAGACTAAACCTATGCGCACCAATAATTCAAGGTTACGGTATACGGTAGCTAAGCCCAGAGTAGGATATATCTCCGATGCCCTTTTATAAATTTGCTCGGCATTTAAATGCCTGTCCACTTTGTCTAAAACGTCCAAAATTACCTGACGGGGTCTGGTTAACCTACAGCAATAATTATTCAATCTTTCATAACTCAGATTCAACCTTGAAGTTGTCTCTGTTGGCATAGCTATCTCCTATTGAGAATGGTTCTCATTAATACAAATAGTCTATCATCCTGATTTTGACTTGTCAAATGAATTATCGTGAAAAAGAAGTTTTTTAAAAA
>JAHIUV010000157.1 GCA_018817035.1 Candidatus Omnitrophota bacterium
GTGAACGTTTATCGTTACGCCGCGCTCTTTTTCTTCGGGGGCATTGTCTATTTCATCAAAGGCTTTTGCCTGGGCAAGGCCTTTCGCGGCGAGGCACTTTGTTATGGATGAAGTCAAAGTGGTTTT
The DNA here is from genome assembly GCA_018817035.1 of Candidatus Omnitrophota bacterium. GTDB lineage: Bacteria > Omnitrophota > Gorgyraeia > Gorgyraeales > Gorgyraeaceae > JAHIUV01. Next base: position 127 of record JAHIUV010000157.1, read on the forward strand.
GCCGTGGTCTACGTGGCCTATCGTGCCTATATTAACGTGGGGTTTTGTGCGTTCAAATTTTTCTTTTGCCATTTTGTTTGCCTCCTGGGTTTGCCCCGTTAACATCTAACGGAGCTGCTGATGGGAGTCGAACCCATGACCTCTTCCTTACCAAGGAAGTGCTCTGCCGACTGAGCTACAGCAGCAGATCACCATTTTTATCTATATTAATTAATAATATACACTATTAGCTAGATAGAAATAGAAACAGGATTATAACATATTAAACCCGAGTGTCAAGAAAAAAATAAAAAAATTTCGTAGGACTACATTTTTAAGGCAGGTATCAATGCCTGGGCAATTTTAAAATAAATAATAAGCCCGATTACATCCACTATGCTTGTGGTAATAGGACCTGCCAGAACGGCGGGATCCAGACCTACTTTTTTAGATACCAACGGAAGAAAGAGGCCTGTCACTATCGCCAAAAGCACTATAGCCATCATAGTAAGGCCTACTACTACGGCAAGCATGGGCGACTGCTGCAATAATACAGCGCGCGCGAAAGCTACGCCGCCAACTATCACGCCCATGATCAGCGCCGCCTTCAACTCCATGTTAATCACTTTCCAAGCATTCTCAAAAGTTACATCACCCGTACCCAAGCCGCGTATGATAGTAATAGACGTTTGGTTCCCGGCATTACCTCCGGTATCCAGCAACATCGGGATAAAGAACGTAAGTGCTACGACAGTGGTTAAAGCGTGCTCGAACGTCTTTAATACTGTTCCTGTTAAAAAGTCGAACATCAAAAGAAATATAAGCCAGCCGGCTCTTCGTTTAATAAGTCCCATGCTGCCAATATGCGCATAGCGTATTTCTTCTCCTTCTTTCGTGGACATTTTTCCTATTTCATAGATTTCTTTTGTCCTTTCCTTATGTATAAGGTCAACGACGTCGTCTATGGTAATGATCCCGAGCAGGTAATTTTCCGCGTTCACGACAGGCATATTTAACAAATCGTATTTCTCAAAATTTTTGGCCACGCCCGTGCTCGGCATGTCAGGATTCACCTTTATCCAATCCACCTGCGTCATAATATCTTTTATGAGCATATCCGGAGACGCGATAATTAACATCTGTAGAGTCACTTCTCCGAGCAGTTTATGGCTTTCATCCGTTATATAAATAGAATTTATATCCTTGATTTGTCCGGGCCTGTAATTTTCCTGTACTGAAAGAAGCGCTTTTTTTGCGGTCATTGAGGGACGTAGTTCAATGAGCTCCGTAGTCATTAAACTACCTGCCGTATCCTCAGCGTATTCCAAAAGCCTGTTAAGGTCATCGACCTCCTCTTTTTTCATCAGGCCTTTTAATTTCTTTACCACCCTGTCCGGCAAGTCCTTGAAAAGATCAGCCCTTTCATCCGAAGCCATCTCATTAAGTATCTCAGATATCTCTTGATTATTAAGATTATTTAAAAGGTAAGACTGGTCATCGAAAGATAAATTCTCGAAAACCTCTATCGCTCTTTTCTGGCTAAAAAGCTTAAAGACAAGAACTTTATGATTGCCTTCAAGTAATTTTATGCCTTCGACCAGGTCCATAATAGGAATACTTTTTATTATTTCCTTGACCTGGGCAAAATTCCTCTCATTGAGACGATCTTTTATCTCGGGAAGAAAAAGCGCGAACACATCGACTTTTTTATTGGCTTGGACACTCATAAAAACCTCTTAAGCGAAAAATGGAGCTGGCGAAAGGAGTCGAACCTTCAACCTATGGTTTACAAAACCATTGCTCTGCCATTGAGCTACGCCAGCAAAATTGGAGCGGGTGAACGGGATCGAACCGTCGTAGCTAGCTTGGAAGGCTAGTGCTCTACCATTGAGCTACACCCGCACAATTCAATTCCTGATCAATTAAATAATGGTGGGCGAAGAAGGATTCGAACCTTCGTAGGCGTGAGCCATCAGATTTACAGTCTGACCCCTTTGGCCACTCGGGTATCCGCCCTATTATCAATTATCGATTTTATAGCTTCAGGAATATTGTCCAGGATGTCACTCGCGATAAGACCTGCTTCGCCTTTTTCTTTCGCTGCCAGATCACCGGCAAGACCGTGGACATAAACCGCCATCCTGGCGGCATTAAAAGCTTTTATCCCTTGAGCCAAAAAACTTCCGACTATCCCGGAAAGCACGTCTCCGCTCCCGGCAGTTGCCATCCCGGGATTTCCTGTCTTATTTATATAACATGAGTTCTTGTCAGCAACAATAGTGCCCATGCCTTTTAAAACTACTACAGCATTATAGTTATTTGAGAATCTTTTTGCAACATTTAATCTATTTTTTTGTATAAAATCCTTATTCTTGCCGATCAATCCGGACATCTCTCCGGGGTGAGGCGTTATGACTACAGGCACTTTTGCTTTTTTTAATATATCTGCTGTCCCGGCTATCGCATTTAACGCATCCGCGTCAAGTACCATAGTTTTCTTTATCTTAGGGATCAAATTCTTTATCAACTTTATTGTTTCCGGGTCACGCGACAAGCCGGGGCCCAACACAACAGCGTCACAACCATCTGCTCTTTTCAGTATCTCGTTTTCAGCCTTTAGTGACAAAGTCGCGCGTTTAGTTTCAGGAAGCGGACAAGTCATTGCTTCAGTCAACTTTATTTGCATAACAGCGTTGAGCGAATCAGGTATGCCCAGCGTCACAAGTCCCGCGCCTGAGCGCAAGGCCGCATTAGCGCACAGCGCAGCCGCTCCGGTAAGCCCGCGAGACCCGGCCAAGATAAAAACATGGCCATAATCACCTTTATGGCTGTCTTTCAACCTCTTTTTTATAACATTCTCCATAAAAATTCCTCCTTAACTTCACAACAGTGCATTGCAGTTTTGTGAAGTTAAGGAGCCTCGTTGCGCCATAAGATCGCGTTGCTTATAGCATAATTAGAAGTATGCGACATGCTTACTATGATATCGTCAAGGTTATTGTTTAAAGCAAACTCTTTTGCCTTACCATGCAATATTATTTCAGGCTTACCCTTGGGATCATTCAATACCTCTATATTCTTTAATTGTATGCCCTGCCTTGTATCCCCGAACGCCTTTAATACAGATTCCTTACATGCGAATCTCGCGGCCAGATTTTCATGTGAAAATTTTTTGGTGCCGGCATAATCCATTTCCCGACAAGTAAAGACCCTATTCAAAAAACGCTCGCCCCATTTATCCAGCGCGTTCTTTACTCTCCATACCTCTATAATATCAACTCCGGTCCCGGCTATCATTCATGCCCCATCAATGCTTTCATCTCACGCACCGCCCTGTCAAGTCCCGTAAATATTGCTCGCGAAATTATCGAATGACCGATATTCAGTTCATTTATGCCTTTAATACCCGCTACTCTCTTTACGTTAGTATAGTTTAATCCATGTCCGGCATTTACTGTTAGCCCTATATCTAACGCGATATCGCACGCCTTTTTTATTTTTTGAAACTCCATGTCAGCCACGCGTTCTGCTCCGGCGTCGCTATATCGTCCGGTGTGTATCTCTATTATCTTAACGCCCGTTCTTTTAACAGCGTTTACTTCGTGCTCATCAGGGTCTATAAAAAGGCTCACGCGCACCCCTTTTTCCTTAAGCCTTTCAGCGACTTTTCTTATTTTTTGTTCATTTCCGTTGACTCTCAGGCCGCCCTCCGTAGTCAGCTCCTGCCTTTTTTCCGGTACAAGAGTTGCCTGATCAGGGCGAATTTTTCTCGCTATCTCCACTATCTCTTCATTAATGGACATCTCGAGGTTAAACCTTGTCGCGACGATACTTTTAATCGCTTCTATGTCTAAGTCGTTAATATGCCTGCGATCTTCGCGCAGGTGCGCCACAATACTATCACAACCTGCCTTTTCACACTCTTTTACGGCGCACAAGATACCGGGCTCTGCTCCTCCTCTTGCCTGCCTCAACGTCGCCACATGATCTATGTTCACGCCAAGCTCGAGCATTTTACCTGTTCTCCGTTATATAGCCTTTGTTTCCAGCGGTAGGTTGATCCTGCGCAGACTTTACGGTAGGGGGCTTGTAAAATTCATCACGCGTCTTCTTTTGTTTGGTTAACTCAGCATTGACATAGAACCATGTAATAACCGCTAATATCAACGACAGCGCTTTTACCCAAAAATTATTAGTTATCCAATTTTTCTTCATAATCTACCTCTGCTAAAAAACGCTCTTTTCTTTTTATTGTCCGGCTTAAAAAGATTTCTCAGGACTCGTTCCAGGGTGTCTTTGTCCAGGTCATGAGTAAGATTTCCGCTGGTCGCGATCGAAATGCCTCCGGTCTCTTCGGATATAACTATCACCACGACATCGGCTTCTTCGCTTAAGCCCAGCGCTGCCCTGTGCCTTGTCCCAAAAGTCCTGGATATTTTAGGGTTTTGAGTAAGAGGAAATAAACATCCGGCGCCTACGACACGGTCACCGGATATTATCACGCCTCCGTCATGAAGCGGCGTATTTGGCATAAAAATAGTTATCAAAAGCTCTGTGGTGACTTTGGCATCTATATTCACTCCGCTCTCAATATACTGGGCCAGGCTGCTGTCTCTCTCTATTGCCACCAGCGCGCCTATCTTTCTTTTTGAAAGCGAAAGCGCTGCCTCGCTGACCTCTCTGATGATCTCACTCTCTCTGAAAAATACCTCCGACCACCTATGCTGGCCGATACTGGCAAGGCCTCTCCTGAGTTCAGGCTGGAATACGACCAAAACCGCTACTACTGATATGGCAAATAATTTCGTGAATATCCAATTTATTGTGTCCAGTCCGAGTTTCTGCGTAACGATAAAAAAGAGGCCTATAAAAATTACCCCCTTCAGCACCTGGACCCCGCGCGTGCCTCTGGCAAATATTAAAACAAAATAAAACGCAAACCATAATATGCCTATCTCAACAAGTATCTTAATTAAACTGATATAGTCAAGCATTTACAACCTCTCTTGAACGGATAATCGCGTCCGCAACCATCACGGCCTCTTTCGCTGCCCTGACATCATGGACCCTTACAATATCCACCCCGTTATTTACTGCTATGGCTGTTGCTGCCAGGGTACCAAAAACCCTTTCTTTCGGCTCCGCATCCAGTATATTACCTATGAAAGACTTTCTTGATAGGCCGACCAATACAGGCCTGCCCAGGCTCTTAAAACGCGAAAGCCCTTTTAATATCTCCAGGTTATGCTCAAGTGTTTTTCCAAAACCAATACCTGGATCTATAA
>JAHIUV010000158.1 GCA_018817035.1 Candidatus Omnitrophota bacterium
CCCGGGAGACAAGATCCCCATAGTAAGAGGCTCAGCCCTTAACGCCATGAACTGTGCCTGCGGAAAAGACGACTGCAAGGCCTGCGGAGCCATATATGAACTCATGAATCAAGTCGATACTTACATAGCCGAACCGAAACGCGACATTGATAAACCCTTCCTCATGGCTGTCGAAGACGTGTTCTCTATCACAGGCCGCGGAACAGTAGGCACCGGAAGAATAGAAAGAGGTATAGTAAAGGTAGGCGAGGAAATAGAAATAGTAGGGCTCGCTGAAAAACCAAAAAAGACAGTAGTGACCGGAGTCGAGATGTTCAGGAAGATCCTCGACGAAGGCCGCGCCGGAGATAACGTAGGCGTACTCTTAAGAGGTATCGAAAAGAAAGACCTCGAGAGAGGCCAAGTCCTCGCCAAACCCGGAAGCATCACACCCCACACAAAATTCAAAGCAAAAGTATATGTACTCACAAAAGAAGAAGGCGGACGTCACACTCCGTTCTTTAAAGGATACCGTCCACAGTTCTACTTCAGGACGACGGATGTTACCGGTATAGCTACCCTTCCCGCCGGCACTGAAATGGTAATGCCCGGCGACAACGTGGAAATGGAAATCGAGCTTATAATACCCATTGCCATGGAAAAAGAGTTAAGGTTTGCGATAAGAGAAGGCGGACACACAGTAGGAGCGGGAGTAGTAGCGGATATAATAGCTTAAACAGCCGGATGGAGTAAGAGATGACTCAGGAATTGATAATAATTGCTTGCACAGAGTGCAAGAGAAAAAATTATACAAGCACTAAAAACAAGAAGACACATCCAAAAAGATTGGAGATAAAAAAATTATGCAGGTCTTGCAAGAAAAGGACACTGCACAAGGAAGAAAAATAGAATAGGTGCGGATCAATGTCCGCTATAACATAAGGGCCGACATAGTAGTAGGTTGGCCCTTATGTTATGTGGGACATGGATCTTTGAGCAAAAAGAATGGAGGCCAGTAGCTCTAACTGGCAGAGCAGCGGTCTCCAAAACCGCGTGTTGGGGGTTCGAGTCCCTCCTGGCCTGCCATTGATTTTGCGGCGCAAGGAGTTTGAGGCGGATATGATAAAGATATTTTCGAGCATAACAAAATTTGTAACAGAAGTCAAAGTCGAAATGCAAAAAGTTTCCTGGTCAGACAGGAACGAATTGATAGGTTCTACGGTCGTTGTTATTACTTCTACGGCACTATTAGCGTTATTTATAGGTATAGTTGATATAGTATTGTCAAAATTCGTGAACATTCTTATAAGGTAAGTGAGATCATGAGCCATAAGTGGTATGTAATACATACATTAACAGGGCAGGAAGACAGGGTAAAAGCAAGCATTGAAAGCAAGATTACTGAGGGAATCCTGAAGGATAATGTCTTCCAGGTACTGATACCAACGGAGCAGGTTTCAGAAGTAAAGGATGGGAAAAAGAGAATATCGCAAAGAAAATTTTTCCCCGGATATGTGCTGGTAGAAATGGATCTCAATGATGACCTTTGGTATTCGATAAGGAACATACCCGGAGTTACAGGTTTTATAGGCACCAAAGCAAAGCCCACTCCTTTATTGGATAGTGAAGTAAACCATATAATAAAACAGACCGAAGAGCGCAAGGAAAAACCAACGCCCAAGGTAATTTTTGAGAATGGGGATAGTGTTAAGATCATAGAGGGGCCGTTCGTGAATTTTAGCGGCACAGTGGAAGAAGTCAATCCTGATAAAGGTAAAATAAAGGTAACGGTGTCAATATTTGGCCGGGCCACTCCGGTTGAAATGGAATACTGGCAGGTCGAGAAACTCTAACTTTACTATTCCTAAAAGGCGGATATAAATATGGCTAAAAAAATTAAATCAACGATTAAATTACACGTTACCGGCGGACAGGCTAATCCGGCTCCTCCTGTAGGTCCGGCATTAGGCCAGCATGGCGTAAACATAATGGAGTTCTGTAAGTCTTTTAATGAAAAGACAAAAGATAGGCCTGGATTAATCCTGCCTGTCGTGATTTCCGTATATGAGGATAAGTCATTTTCGTTTATAGTTAAAAGCCCGCCATGTTCCGTGCTTTTAAAGCGGGCTTGCGGAATCGCGAAAGCGTCAGGTACTCCGAACAAAGAAAAAATAGGAAAGGTGACAAAATCTCAGGTCAAGGAGATAGCGCAGACAAAGATGAACGATCTTAACGCGTCTGATATAGGAAGTGCCATGAAGACAGTGGAAGGCACGGCCAGGAGCATGGGCATAGAGGTGATAGAATGACTAAACGCGCAAAAGAGTTTGAAAAAATAGTTGATAAGAAAAAAACATATACCTTAGAGGAAGCGGTAGGGATATTCAAGAAAGCGCCTCGCGCTAAATTTGATGAGACCATTGACCTTTCCTTTAAATTAGGATCCGACCCGAAGCAGGCCGATCAAATGGTAAGAGGCACGGTAAATTTACCTAATGGCACAGGAAAGACCGTAAGGGTGCTTGTGCTGTGTAAAGGTGAAGGCGCTAACGGCGCAAAAGAAGCCGGAGCTGAATATGTAGGGGGCGATGAGCTGATCCAGAAAATAGCTTCCGGTTGGGTAGATTTTGACGTAGTAGTGAGCGCTCCGGACATGATGAGAGATGTGGGTAAATTAGGAAAAGTACTTGGCCCGCGAGGGCTTATGCCTAATCCTAAGACAGGCACAGTTACGAATGATCTGGAGAGAGCTGTAAAAGAGGCAAAGGCAGGCAAGATAGAGTTTAAGCTTGATAAACAGAGCAACATAAATACTTCCGTAGGTAAGATCTCATTTGACGAAAGCGCGATATGCCAGAACGCTATGGTGGTTATTAACGCCGTAAATAAAGCTAGGCCGCACGGTATCAAGGGGAAATTCATAAAGCATATCGCTATTTCAACAACAATGGGTCCGGGTCTAAAGCTGGATCTTGTAAAATTGGGGACATTGTAATGGCTAAGATTTCAAAGGAATGTAAAAAAATAATTGTCAAGGAGATATCAGAAAAGTTCGATAGCGCTGATAGTCTTATTGTAACGAACTATAAGGGGCTTAGCGCGCATGACTTGGATGAGCTTCGCAGGGAGTTAAGGGGCATTTCCGGGAAATATCTTGTGGTAAAAGATTCCATGGCAAAAAAAGCCCTTGACGAGAGCCGGAATAGCAAGATATCGGAGTTTATAGAGGGTGAAGTCGGCATAGCTGTGGATAAAAAGACGGATGCCGTTGATATATCGAAAGTGCTTGTAAAGTTTTCAAAAGAACACAAATCCTTAAAGATCCGCGGCGGAGTAATGGGCGGAGAACTGATTTCTATGGACGACATTAAGAGACTCGCGACGCTTCCGTCAAGAGAGGTGTTGTTGGGTAATCTTGCGAATGTGCTTAATGCGCCCATACAGGGCCTTGCGGGAGTGCTTAATGCCATTATATGTAAATTTTTATATGCGCTTAACGCGGTAAAAGATAAAAAAGCCGCTGCGCCTCAGGCAAAGCCTAAAGAAGAAGACCCTGCGGTTGAAAAAACAGAGACCATAGAGCCCGAAAAACAGGAAGAGAAAAAAGAAGAACTTTAAGCGTAAAAAAGAGGAAACTAAACAAGGAGGAAGAAATGGCTGACGAAAAAAAGATCGAAGAAATGCTCGGCACTATTGAGCAGATGTCTGTTTTAGAGCTTTCAAGCCTGGTAAAGTCTATCGAAGATAAATTCGGAGTGACTGCGCAGGCGCCTGTAGTGGCAGCTGTTGGAGTTGCCGGAGCGCCAGTGGCAGGCGCGGAGGAAGAAAAGACTACTTTTACGGTTGTCTTGGTTTCCGCGGGCGACAAAAAGATCCAGGTTATAAAAGAGGTTCGTACTGTAACCAATCTGGGACTTAAGGAAGCGAAAGACCTTGTAGAAGGAGCCCCTAAGCCAATAAAAGAAGGCGTTGGCAAGGATGAAGCCGAGGACATAAAGAAGAAGCTTGAAGCTCAGGGCGCAAAAATAGAATTGAAATAACTTAACTTTATCCTGCTATTTGAAGGCAATTTTAAATATTGCGCTCAGAAGAGTGGCATGAGGTTAGTAAGGGGTTTATGATAAAACGTAAAAGCTATGCAAAGCTGAAGAGCGTTACCAGTATTCCGTATCTTCTTGAAGTGCAGACGGATTCATATGCTAGTTTTCTGCAGGCCGATATGCCCAAAACAAAGCGTAAACAGCATGGATTGCAGGCTGTATTCGAAGAAGTATTTCCTATAGAGAGCAATGACGGCAGCGCTAGGTTGGAATACTTTTATTATACTTTAGGAAAACCTAAATATGATAAGCTGGAATGCCAGAGAAGAGCTGTTAGCTACGCCGCACCCTTAAAGATAAAGATAAAGCTTAAATCCAATAAGGAAACTAAAGAGCAGGAAGTATATCTTGGGGACTTGCCGCTTATGACTGAGAATGGTACCTTTATAATAAATGGCGACGAGAGAGTTATCGTGAGCCAATTGCACCGTTCCCCCGGAGTTTCATTCGAGGAATCTTTGCATGCTACGGGGAAAAGGATATACTCGGGAAGAATAATACCGGCACGCGGCGCGTGGATGGAATTTGAGTTTGACGCAAACGATGTTTTGTACGTGTTTATCGACAGAAGGAAAAAGATCCTGGCCACGATCCTTTTACGGGCACTTGGATGTGAATCTAATGAAGACATAATGCGGCTTTTTACGGGAGTCGAAAGAGTTAAGTCCTCGAGAAAATCCTCGCTTCTTAAATACTCCGGCCGTCTGGTAGTAAAAGATATAAAGCATCCTGACACAGGCGAGGTTATAGTAGCCAATAACAGTAGACTGGACGAAGAGACTATAGAAAAAATATGGGACGCCGGAGTTCGCTATTTGGAGGTGTTTAGGGATACTGTTCCCGAGATAGCAAATACGCTTGACAGGGACCATACGCATAATCAGGAAGAGGCACTGCTTGATATCTACAGGAGATTGAGGCCCGGGGATCCGTTAACGCTAGAGAGCGCAAAAGCATTACTGCACAGGATGTTTTTTGACAATCGCAGATATGACATGAGCAAGGTCGGCCGTTATATATTGAATCGTAAATTAAGCATGGATATGTCGCTTGACAAGAGCGTTCTGGATAAAGACACCATTGTAAGCGTTATCAAGTATTTACTGGACCTTAAGAATGGCGCCGGCGAGATAGATGACATAGATCATCTGGGCAACCGTCGCATAAGGACAGTAGGGGAGCTTATTGCCGAACAGTTTAGAATAGGGCTTGCGAGAATCGAGCGTTTTTGCAAAGACCGCATGTCTCTCTATGATATGGATACTATGATGCCGTATCATCTGGTGAACTCAAAGGTCCTTTCAAGCGTGATAAAGGATTTTTTCGGTAGGAGTCAGCTGTCGCAGTTTATGGACCAAACCAATCCTCTTGCGGAAATGACCCACAAGCGTAGATTAAGCGCGCTTGGACCAGGTGGACTTTCCAGAGAGAGAGCGGGTTTTGAGGTGCGTGACGTGCACCATTCACATTATGGCAGAATATGCCCTATCGAAACTCCCGAAGGTCCTAACATAGGTTTGATCTCGTCTCTCAGCACATATGCCAGGGTAAATAAATTCGGTTTCATAGAGACACCTTATAGAAAAGTTGAAAAGGGACATGTTACAAATAAGATTGAATATCTTACGGCAGACGTCGAGGACCAGTATATAGTCGCACAGGCTAACGCTAAACTTGATAACAGCGGATATTTTTCCGAGGACAGAGTGCCGTGCAGGCATAAAGGCAATTTTCCCTTAGTTCAGCCTAAGAATATTGATTATATGGATGTCTCTCCTATGCAGCTTGTCAGTATAGCTGCGGGACTGATACCGTTTCTTGAACACGATGATGCCAACAGGGCGCTTATGGGATCTAATATGCAGCGTCAGGCAGTGCCTTTGTTATTTACAGAGGCTCCTTTAATAGGCACAGGTATGGAGAAAAAGACTGCTACTGATTCAGGAACTACCGTGGTTGCCAGATCAGGCGGAAAAGTTACGTATGCGCAGGCTGATGAGATAGTGATAAATAATAGCATTAGTTATAAACTGAGGAAATTCAGCAGAAGTAACGCCAATACCTGCATACATCAGAGGCCAATTGTAAAGATAGGCGACAAGATAAAAGCAGGAGATATTATTGCCGACGGTCCGGGTACCGAAGGCGGAGAGCTTGCCTTGGGCAGGAATGTGCTTGTCGCGTTCATGCCGTGGCGCGGATATAATTTTGAGGATGCTATTCTTGTTAGTGAAAGGCTATTAAAAGATGATATGTATACCTCTATACACATAGAGGAATTTGAGATAGAGTCCAGAGAGACGCGCCTTGGCAATGAGGAGATTACGAGGGATATTCCGAACGTAAGCGAGGAAGCACTGAAGAACCTCGGCGATGATGGTATCGTAAGAGTCGGTGCTGAAGTAGGCCCCGGAGATATTCTTGCCGGCAAGGTAGCTCCCAAGAGTGAAACAGAGCTTTCGCCCGAGGAGAAATTATTGCGCGCTATATTCGGGGAAAAAGCCGGAGATGTGCGCGACGCTTCGCTTACTGTTCCCTCCGGAGTAGAAGGCATAGTCGTTGATACAAAAATATTCTCCAGAAAAGGGCAAAAATCTAAGTCAAAGGAAGTCCTTCAAAAAGAGAACAAGGATATATCCAAGATAAGGGACGAATATGAAAAACGCATAGAAAATATTAAAAAGGAAAGAGAGAATCGCCTGGAGAAGTTGCTCCTGAGTGTCAGTCTGACGGCGCCTCTTTTATCCGAAGAAACAGGAACTACGTTGATAGCCGAAGGCAGGCCTGTGCGCAAAAAAGATATAAGTAAATTCGAAAAGTGCGACGCGATCAGTTTAAAGATAGAAAGCGATTCAGAGCTGGAATCAGAAGTTAGGCGCACTCTGATAATATACAATGACCAGATAGAGGAAGCCCTTTACGAAGAAGAGCATGAGATAGATAAGATAAAGAGAGGCGACGAACTTCCCGCGGGCGTATTAAAGAGAGTGGTAGTATATGTCGCCAGCAAAAAGAGGCTATCTGTCGGAGATAAAATGGCAGGCAGGCACGGGAATAAAGGTGTTATCGCGAAAATATTACCTGAAGAAGACATGCCTTACATGGAAGATGGAACTCCCGTAGAGATTATTTTGAATCCTCTCGGCGTACCTTCCCGAATGAATGTAGGTCAAATACTTGAGACGCACCTTGGATGGGCCGCCAAAGTAATGGGCTTTAAGGTCACTACGCCTGTTTTTGACGGGGCCAAAGAAGAGGAAGTGAGGCAGGAGTTAAAAGCAGCTAATCTCCCGGAGAACGGAAAAGTAGCCTTAAAGGATGGTCTGACGGGTAAGGAGTTTGATCAGAAAGTAACAGTAGGTTATATTTATATAATGAAGCTCGCTCATCTTGTTGACGACAAGATACACGCGCGCTCTATAGGGCCTTATTCGCTGGTAACGCAGCAGCCGCTTGGCGGAAAAGCCCAGTTCGGCGGACAGAGGTTCGGCGAAATGGAAGTGTGGGCGCTTGAGGCATATGGCGCGGCGTATACGCTCCAGGAGCTCTTGACCGTAAAGAGTGATGATGTTTCGGGTAGGACAAGGATGTATGAATCTATAGTAAAAGGAGAGTATACTTTTCAACCGGGAACTCCCGAATCATTTAATGTGTTAGTCAAGGAGCTTCAGGGGCTTTGCCTGGACATAAGGACCGAATACAAAGAAGGCACGGTTTCTCCGGTAATAACATCAAAAGAAGAAATTAAGGCAGAGCGCAAAAAACGCAAAAAAGAAAAAAGGAAGAAAAAGTAACTTTATAAGGAGAAATATGACAAGCGATAGAGGCACAAACACATTTGATTTTATATCAATAAAGATCGCTTCTTCCGACACGATAAGGTCGTGGTCAAGGGGTGAGGTAAAAAAGCCCGAGACCATCAATTACAGAACGCTTAGACCTGAAAAAGATGGGCTTTTTTGCGAAAAGATATTTGGCCCTACGCGCGACTGGGAATGCAGCTGCGGAAAATACAAACGTATTAAATATAAAGGCATAGTGTGTGACCGCTGCGGCGTGGAAGTTACGCTTTCAAAGGTAAGACGTGAGAGGATGGCTCATATAGATCTCGCGGCGCCATGTTCGCATGTATGGTTTTTTAAGGCAATGCCGAGCCGCATGGCATTATTGCTTAACATAGGACTGCGTGAACTCGAAAGAGTAATCTATTACGAAGAATATATCGTAGTGGATCCAGGGGAATCATCACTAAAGAAAAAAGAGCTTCTGAGCGAAGAAAAGCATAGGCAGTATATGGAGGAGTACGGCGGCAAGTTCAAGGCAATGATCGGGGCTGAGGCTATACGCGAATTACTTAAAGAGCTTGATCTTGATACGATGATGAAAGAATTGAAGGCGGGCTTGCATGAACAGAAATCAGAACAGGCTAAGCAGAAGATATTAAAAAGATTGAAAATAACCGAGGCATTTCAGAAGTCAGGTAATAAAGCGGAGTGGATGATAATGGATACTGTACCCGTAATACCGCCTGACCTGAGACCGCTTGTTCCGCTTGAAGGCGGCAGGTTCGCCACAAGCGACCTCAATGACCTTTATAGGCGCGTCATAAACCGTAATAACCGCCTGAAAAAACTTTTAGAACTAAAAGCGCCGGATATTATTATAAGAAACGAGAGGCGCATGCTGCAGGAATCAGTGGACGCGCTTTTTGACAACGGAAGGCACGGTAGGCCTGTGCTGGGTCCGGCTAATAGGCCCTTAAAGTCTTTAAGTGATATGCTGAAAGGAAAACAGGGTAGATTCAGGCAGAATCTTTTAGGCAAACGTGTTGATTATTCCGGAAGGAGTGTTATTGTCGTAGGTCCGGAATTAAAGCTGTGGGAATGTGGACTTCCTAAAAAAATGGCACTGGAATTGTTCGAGCCTTTTATTATTAAGAAATTAAAAGAAAAAGGTTTTGTTCATACAATAAAGAGCGCAAAGAGAATGGTAGAAAAGACACGCCTGGAGGTATGGGATATTCTCGATGACGTCATAAGGGATCATCCTGTGATGTTAAATAGAGCTCCTACGCTTCACAGGTTAGGCATACAGGCTTTTCAGCCGGTGCTTGTCGAGGGCAAAGCCATAAGGATACACCCTCTTGTCTGTACGGCGTTCAACGCTGACTTTGACGGAGATCAGATGGCTGTTCATGTGCCTTTATCCATGGAAGCTCAGATGGAATGCCGTCTTATAATGCTGGCGTCTAATAATATATTTTCACCGTCTGACGGACGGCCGATTATAACGCCTACACAGGATATAGTGCTGGGCTGTTATTTTTTGACGCAGGAAAAAACGGGTGTAAAGGGAGAAGGTAGGTCGTTTTCTGATACCGGCGAAGTCGAGATAGCTTTTTATGACAATGAAATAGATCTTCATGCCAAGCTCAAGGTAAGAATAGGCAGAGAGACCGTAGAGACTACGGCAGGCAGGATAATTTTTAATAATGTATTGCCAAAAGGCATGCCATATGTCAATAAAACCCTTGAAAAAACAAGCCTCAGCATGGCGATATCTGACTGTTATAAACAGTTTGGGCACGATGTTACTGTAAAGCTGCTGGATGACGTTAAGAATCTTGGTTTTGAGTACGCGACATTGGCAGGCATTTCAATTTCTGTAGAGGATATGCATATTCCCGTGGAAAAGAAAAAAGTTATTGCTATGGCCAAGAAAGAAGTGAACTCTGTAGAGGATCAATATAGGAAAGGTATTATTACTGAACGCGAAAGATATAACAAAATCGTTGATATATGGACACATACGACAGATAAGGTCTCTGATATGTTATTCAGGGAACTAGATGTCTTTAATCCTGTATATATGATGGCCAATTCAGGCGCGCGGGGATCTAAACAACAGATAAGGCAGCTTTCCGGTATGCGTGGACTCATGGCTAAACCTTCAGGAGAGATCATAGAAACACCGATAACTGCTAATTTTAAGGAAGGATTGACTGTTCTCGAGTATTTTATTTCGACTCACGGCGCAAGAAAAGGCCTTGCTGATACCGCTCTTAAGACAGCGGATTCAGGTTATCTTACCAGAAGGCTCGTCGACGTGGCACAGGATGTTATTATAATGGAAGAAGATTGCGGCACATTGAATGGGATACTTATAAGCGCGATAATAGAGGCTGATGAAGAGGTCGTTCCGCTGAGAGAGAGGATCGTAGGCAGAGTAGCGGTGGATAATATTGTGGATATTGTAACTGACGAGATCATAGTCGAACTCGGCAAGGATATAAGCGAAGAGGCAGCTTTGCGTATAGAATCAGCAGGTATAGAGACAATAAGGATCCGAAGTGCCCTGACATGCGAGACTCGGCATGGGATATGTGCCAAATGTTACGGCAGGGATCTTGCGGCAAATAAAATGGTAGAACTCGGGACAGCGGTTGGTATTATCGCCGCGCAGTCAATAGGTGAGCCGGGAACTCAGCTTACCATGAGAACCTTCCATATAGGAGGCACAGCGTCCAGGACAATAGAACAGTCTTTTGTTAAATCCAAATCAAAGGGTATGGTAAAATATCATAACTTAAAGACGGTTCAGCAGGAGTCAGGTGACATTATAGTATTGAACAGGAACGGTCAGATAAGCATAAGTGATAAGGATGGCAGGGAGCTTGAAAAACATACGGTGCCTTCAGGGTCGGTATTGTCCGTGAAGGACGGCGGCGAGGTAGAGAAAAGTATTGTTTTTATAAAGTGGGATCCTTACACATCGCCTATATTGACAGAGGTGAGTGGGAAAGCAAGATATGAGGATATTATAGAGGAAGTAACCATGGCGGAAGAAGTGGATGAAGCAACCGGACGCACTGGCCGTGTTATCATAGAGCATAGAGGAGAATATCATCCGCAGATAGTCATGGAAAATGAAAAGAAAGAAGTACTGGCTATATACCCTATACCCGCGGGTGCGCATATTGTATGCCAGGATGGGGAATTTATAAAGGGCGGTGAGCTCATAGCCAAGACGCCTAGGCAGGTCAGCAAAACAAAGGATATTACCGGAGGATTACCTCGCGTAGCCGAACTTTTTGAGGCAAGAAAGCCGAAAGACCCTGCCATGATAAGCGAAATAGATGGTATAGTAGAATTCGCTACTTCTAAGAAAAGCCAGAGAAGGATAATAGTAAAATCTAACTCCGGAATGAAGAGAGAGTATGTTATACCTCATGGTAAGCATTTGAACGTATACAGGGGTGATAGGGTCGTGACAGGCGAACAGCTCGTTGATGGGCCTATAAATCCTCAGGACATACTAAAGGTGAGCGGAGAAAAGAGACTGCAGGAATATCTCGTCAACGAAGTCCAAGAAGTTTACAGGCTGCAGGGCGTTAAGATAAACGATAAACATATAGAGATCATAGTAAAACAGATGCTCAAAAAGATAAAGATAGAGGATTCAGGAGACACTAATTTTATAAGCGGAATGCAAGTAGATAAAGCGATATTCCAGGATGAGAACCAAAAAGTGCTAAAGAAAAAAGGGAAACCTGCCAGTGCCACGCCTATACTTTTGGGAATAACGAAGGCATCACTGGGCACGGAAAGTTTTATTTCAGCCGCGAGTTTTCAGGAGACGACCCGTGTCCTGACAGATGCTGCCGCAAGCGGAAGAGTGGATGATCTCAGAGGATTAAAAGAGAATGTAATTATGGGGCATCTTATTCCGGCAGGGACGGGATTTAACGATCACGCTAATATAGAAATGTTCAAAGAGACAGTGAAATCAGAGGCCAAAGAAGTAGGCGAAAAAGAGGATAAATAAAAATGCCAACGATAAGTCAATTAATACGATACGGCAGAGAGCAAAAAGTCAGAAAAACTAAATCGCGGGCGCTTGACGCGTGTCCACAGAAACGAGGCGTATGTCTCCAGGTAAAAACGCAGACACCGAAAAAGCCTAACTCAGCATTAAGAAAAGTGGCGAGGGTCAGGCTAACCAACGGCGTCGAGGTCACTTCCTATATACCGGGAGAAGGCCATAACCTTCAGGAGCATTCGATAGTTTTGATCAGGGGCGGAAGAGTAAAAGACCTTCCGGGAGTAAGATATCATATTGTTAGGGGAACTCTTGATACGGCAGGCGTAGCTAATAGAAAAAAGAGCCGCTCGAAATACGGCGCAAAACGCCCTAAAGCGTAAGCTTTTTAATAAGGAGACATAGATGCGAAGAAGACGAGCAGAAAAACGGGATGTGTTACCTGATCCAAAATTTAACAGCAAGATGGTTTCACGATTTATTAATGTGCTGATGATACAGGGTAAGAGGTCTATTGCTGAACGTATAATGTACAGCACGCTTGATATAGTGGCCAAAAAGGCAAACAGCGACAACGCGCTTGAGGTGTTGCAGAAGGCAATAGATAATGCCAGGCCACTTTTGGAGATCAAGCCCAGGAGAGTAGGCGGAGCGACATATCAAGTTCCCATAGAAGTAAAGAGTGATAGGGGGACTTCTATCGCAATGAGATGGCTGAGAGATTTTGCCAGGGATAAAAAAGGCAAGGCTATGGATGAAAAACTTTCCAATGAGATAATAGAATCTTTCAAAGGGCAAGGCTCAGCCGTAAAAAAACGGGAAGACATGCATAAGATGGCAGAAGCCAATAAGGCGTTTGCTCATTACAGGTGGTAATAATCGCGTTAAAAGAATTGGCGTGAGACATGGTAGTAGCAACACAGGAAAGTAAAAGTAGAAATCATATGATAAGAGAGACACCGTTGGAAAAATTAAGGAATATAGGCGTTATAGCTCATATAGATGCCGGCAAGACAACTACGACTGAGCGTATGCTTTATTACACCGGCAAGCTTTATAAGATCGGAGAAGTCCATGAGGGCACAGCCGTAATGGACTGGATGGCGCAGGAACAGGAGCGCGGCATTACTATTACCGCTGCCGCGACAAGCTGTAGCTGGCGCGATTGCAGGATCAATATTATAGATACTCCGGGCCATGTGGATTTTACCGCGGAGGTCGAAAGGTCTTTAAAAGTGCTCGATGGCGCTGTTGTGGTATTTTGCGGAGTAGGAGGCGTGCAGCCTCAGTCAGAGACAGTGTGGCGTCAGGCAGACGGATATAAAATCCCGAGAATAGCCTTTGTAAATAAGATGGATCGCGTGGGCGCTAACTTTTTACATGTCGTAAAGGATATGGAAGAAAAACTAGGAGCCAATGCTTTTCCTATCCAGATTCCTATCGGGAGTGAAGATAATTTTAGCGGCATAGTGGACTTGGTGAATATGTCGGCGCGTATTTTTGACGAGGGAAAAGTAGATGATAATTTTAAAGAAGCGCCTATACCTGAAGATATGATGGAGCAAGCAAAACTTTTCAGGCACGATTTGATAGAAAAATTAGCCGAGCATGATACGAAATTGATGGATAAGTATGTGCACGATGAGGAAATAAGCGAATCTGAAATACGTTCTGCCTTGCGCAAAGCTGTATTAAACGACATATTCGTGCCGGTATTGTGCGGTTCCGCGTTTAAGAACAAAGGCGTGCAGATGCTTTTAGACGCTGTATGTGATTATTTACCGTCCCCTTTGGATATTCTTCCCATAAAGGGGGTTCACCCTGAGTCTGACGAGGAAATTATAAGAAAGACAGATGACAATGAGCCTTTCAGCGCTCTTTGTTTTAAAATAGCCACGGATCCTTATGTCGGTCGCTTGACTTATATAAGAATTTATTCAGGAGTGGTAAAGAAGAGTTCCTATATTCACAATATAAGCAATGCTCAGAGAGACAGGCTTAGCAAGATAGTCCGCATGCACGCGAATAAGCAGGAGATGATAGATGAAGCGGGTGCCGGAGACATAGTCGGTGTAATTGGTTTAAAGAACGTAAGAACAGGGGATACTCTTTGTGATCCGGAAAATCCGATAATACTGGAGAAAATGCATTTCCCTGAGCCTGTCGTGTCAATGGCTATGGAGCCGGCGTCAAACGTTGACCAGGATAAACTAGGACTCGCGCTTAATAAATTGCAGGAGGAAGACCCTACTTTTAAAGTAAAATATAATACTGAGACAGGGCAGACTATTATATCCGGCATGGGTGAACTGCACCTTGAGATAATAGTAGACAGATTATTGCGTGAATTTAAAGTTGAAACAAAGACTGGTACTCCGCAGGTCGCGTATAAAGAAAAACCATCGGTCGAAGCAAGGGCAGTCGGTAAATTTATACAGCAGACAGGCGGTCATGGCCAGTATGGCCACGCTGTAATTATTTTAAAACCAGGTGAACAGGGAACAGGAATTGAATTTGTAAATAAAATAATAGGCGGAGCGATACCCAGGGAATATATACCAGCTATTAAAAAAGGCATAATGGAAACTTCTAAGGCCGGAATTCTCGCGGGGTACCCTGTTATAGACGCGGAGATCACTTTGATAGATGGTTCTTATCATGACGTGGATTCTTCGGAGCTGGCGTTTAAAATGGCAGGATCCATAGCTTTTAATGAGGGTTTAAGAAACGCGCGATGCAAGCTTATGGAACCCATAATGTCTCTCGAGGTCATCTTTCCGGAAGAGTATATGGGCGACGTCATAGGAGACCTTAATTCAAGAAGATGCAGGATACAGGATATAGTCCAGAGAGGCAAAGCAAAGGCGGTAAAGAGTCACGCGCCCCTCGCTGAAATGTTTGGATACGCGACCGCAATAAGAAGCTTGACACAGGGAAGAGCTTCGTATACAATGGAACCTTCGCATTACACGGAAGTGCCATCAAATATAGTGGAAAAAATAATAAAAAAGTAATGAACCCAGGAGGCAAACAAAATGGCAAAAGAAAAATTTGAACGCACAAAACCCCACGTTAATATAGGCACGATAGGTCACGTAGACCACGGCAAAACCACTTTGACTTCATCCATAACAAAGTGCCTCGCCGCGAAAGGCCTTGCCCAGGCAAAAGCCTTTGATGAAATAGACAATGCCCCCGAAGAAAAAGAGCGCGGCGTAACGATAAACGTTCAC